>NZ_FPBY01000003.1 GCF_900116755.1 Clostridium sp. DSM 8431 | reverse complement strand
GAAAAAATACTATTCTTTAGAACAAATATACTATAAATATGAAAAATTATCAATAGGAAAATACAAAAATGGATAAAATAACTTGTAATAAGTTTTCGTATACTATATAATATAATCAAAATAATAATGAAGGTGGAATTTGTATGGGTGATAAGCTTAATATTGACTACATAAAAAGTTTGGCTAAAGAAATATCCGAAAATAACATGATTCCATATAGCGATTTGCCACAATATGATTTATTTCTTTCTCAGGTAATAGACTTTTTAAATGATAAGTTTACAGATGAAAAGTATACGAATAATATAGTACAGAACTATATTAAGAGTGAAGTAATAACTAGACCTGAGGATGGAAAAAAGAGAGGTTATACAAAGCTACATTTAGTACAGCTTATATTATTAAGTTATATGAGACCAGTACTTACAACGGAAGAAATTAGAAAAGTTTTTAGCCTTGCATTTAATGAAATAAATGATAGAAATGACGATATAATATCATGGGAAACTGCTTATAAAATTTTCACAGAAATTCAGGAAGAAAGTTATGATTCTATATTGGGAAAACCGCTAGTTGATGAATGTAAACTTGATGGTATAATGGGTAATTTAAAGTTAGATGAAAAAGATGAAGATAGAATTAGAGTGTTTGTTAGTGTTATTTCATTAATAGCACAAGCTAGTGCCATCAAAAAATTAGTACAAAAAATTGCAAATGAGTATAATGTTGAATAGGAGAAATTTTTTCTCCTATTTTTAATGTTTAAAAATGAAAATTTTACAATTACAGAATTAGGGTGATTTTTTGTGAAGATAGAGATTAAAAAGTCAGTTAGAGAATTTGTTGAACTTACATTAAAAAGTGGAAGTTTAGATAATACTTTTAAAACAAATGCAAGAGCAATTGAAGGGGTAAGAGCCCATCAAAAACTTCAAAAAAATAATGAAGAAATATTTAAAAATTATGAAAAAGAAGTTTATTTACAAACAACCATAGATGTAGGAACCTTTTTATTAAATATAGAAGGAAGATGTGATGGGATAATAATAGATAATGATAAGGTAATAGTTGAAGAAATTAAATCAACATATGTTACATTAAGTGCAATATATGATGACTTTAATATTATGCATTGGAGTCAGGGAAAAATATATGCTTATATGATTTCTAAAGAAAGAAATTTAAATGTAGTATATGTTCAATTAACTTATTATAATCTTGAAAGTAATGAAGTAAAATCATTTTTGAAAAAGTACTCTAAAGAAGAGTTAGAAGATTATATGTGGGAACTTATCAATTATTATAAAATTTATGTAGAGACTCAAGTTAATAATAGAATACTTCGTAATAGGAGTATAAAAAATCTTAAATTTCCTTTTAATGAATATAGAGAGGGACAATTATCCTTTATAAAGTCTTGCTATGGAACTATTAGAGAAAAAGAAAAAATATTTATTCAAGCACCTACTGGTACTGGAAAAACTATTTCAACTATATTTCCAAGTATTAAAGCTTTAGGAGAAGAGCTTGGAGAGAAAATTTTTTATTTAACATCTAAAGGTGCAAATAAGGGTGTGGCAGAGCAGACAATAAAAATTTTAAAGGAAGAGGGACTTAAAGCAAAAAGTATTACTTTAAATGCAAAGGAAAAAATATGTTTAAATGATTGTGTGAATTGTAATGCTGAAGAATGTGAATATGCCAATTTATACTATGACAAATTAAAAAAATCTATTTTGGAGATAGTAAGTAATGAACACGAGTTTTCTACAGAAAAGATAATTGATTATGCTAAGAAATATAAGATTTGTGCCTTTGAATTATCTTTAGATTTAATAGAATGGTGCGATATAGTAATTTGTGATTACAATTATATATTTGATCCAAGAGTATCTTTAAGAAGAGTTGTTGATTATGCTGACAATATTATATTGCTAATAGATGAAGCTCATAATTTAGTAGAAAGAAGCAGGGCTAGCTATAGTTCTAGTTTATCTAAAAGAAAATTTATGGATTTAAAAAAAGAGCTTAAAGGCATAGCTCCAAAACTTTATAGAATCACAAATAAGATTAATAAATTATTTGTAGAGGAAAGACTTTATTCTGAAGAAAAAAATGAGAAGTATTCATATTATAGAGAAGTACCAAAGGAGTTGTGTAAAGAATTAAGAGTAATGGCAAGAGAAATAGATAAAAGTTTAAGCGAAAAGAAAGATAACAACTTTAATAATAAACTTTTAGATATATATTTTGATATTAATAACTTTTTAGGAATTTCAGAATTATATGATGATGATTACTATACATATATAGAGAGTACAAAAGATGAAGTTAAAATATCTCTATTTTGTGCTAATCCATCAAAAAAGTTGAAGTCTACAATGGATAAGTTTAGAGCTTCTGTATTATTTTCAGCTACTATGTCTCCCTTTAGATATTTCATAAATATTTTAGGAGGAAAAGAAGATGATTATAGATTGACTTTAAAATCACCATTTCCAAAAGAAAACTTTAAAGTATCTTTGTATAAAGCTAATACAAGATATAAGTTTAGAGATAAAACTATTCCTGAAATATGTCAGGTAATAAGTAAATTTATATTAAGCAATAAAGGTAATTGGATGGTATTCTTTCCTTCATATGAATATATGAAAAAGGTTCAAGAATATATAGAAGAAAATAATATGATAGATAGTATTTTATCTCAAGAGGCTAATATGACAGTTGAAAGCCAAGAAAGGTTTATTAATGAATTTAAGACTAAAGAAAATATTACTGGATTTTGTGTGATGGGAGGAAGTTTTTCAGAGGGAATAGACCTTCCAGGTGAAGATTTAATAGGAGTTATTATTATTGGTGTTGGATATCCTAAAGTATCTATTGAGGGGCAAATAATAAGAGAACATTTTGGGGAAGAGGAAGAAAATATTGCATATATTTATCCTGGCATTAATAAAGTTTTGCAAGCAGCAGGTAGAGTAATAAGAACAGAATGTGATAAAGGAAAGTTACTTCTAATTGATGATAGGTATGTGGAAAAAAGATATTTTGATTTATTACCTGAAATATGGAAACCTATAAATATTATTAAATAGGATGTTAGCTAGGCAAAATTAATATATAATTAAACAGAAAACTTATTTTCTTTAGGCAATATGAGAAGAAGGAGAATATCTGAAATGGAATTATTAATACATCTTATAGTAAAAGTAAAAAAAGATGATATTTTTGCACTGGCATCACAGTTAGCATATTATCTAATGTTATCATTTTTTCCATTCTTAATGTTTTTATTTACATTAATAGGGTTTATGCATTTAGATGGTAATGCAGTTTTAGAAGTACTTAGCACAGTGTTACCAACGTCAGTTTTTGAGCTTACAGAAACTATAGTCTTAGAAGTTGTAAGATCACAGAACACAGGATTATTAGGAGCATCTGTACTATTAGCTATATGGACAGCATCATCTGGATTTAGAGCAGTAATAAAAGGAGTAAATAAAGCTTATGAATTAAATGAACAGAGAAGTTATATAAATAGAGCTATCATGGCATTCTTTAGCATAATAGCATTAGCCGCTACTATATTATTATCATTGAGTTTATTGGTTTTTGGAGATGTTATAAGCGATAATTTAATAGCTTACCTTCCTTTTCCGGATATTGTGAGAACGGTTTGGAATATTCTTAGATATGTTGTAATTATTTTTGTATTCATATTAATATCAGCTACTATTTATAGATATAGCCCTGCAGAAAAAGTTAAGTGGAGATATGTATTTCCAGGTGCTATTTTTTCAACTATAGGATGGTTAATAGTATCAATAGGATTTTCTTTCTATATTAATAATTATAGTAATTATTCTAGATTTTATGGGAGTTTAGCTGCTGTTTTCATACTTATGATTTGGCTATTTCTAATGTCCATAATATTTATGCTAGGAGTAGAAATAAATTCGGTAGTACAAATTAGTAAAGATAAAGCCAAAAAATAACTTTTTATTGAATAATATATAAAAGTCATGTCAACACTTAATGAATGAAGATATTCAGGAGGTGTTGATATGAATAAAATAATATTATTAGGAAGGCTTATAAGAGACCCTGAACTTAGAACAACTGAATCAGGAGAAAAAGTTTTTACAAGATTTATTGTTGCAGTAGAGAGAAACTTTAAATCTGCAGATGGAACTAGAAAATCAGACTTGATTCCAGTAACAGTATGGGGTAAAAAGGCAGAGATTATATGCAAGTACTTAAAAAAAGGTAGTTCCTTAACTTTAAGCGGAAGATTAAGAACTGGAAGCTACGAAGATAAAGATGGAAATAAAAAATATATAGCAGAAGTAGTAGCGGAAGATTTTAAATTCTTAGGAGGTAATAAAGAGTTTTCAGACGAGAATAATAGGACTGTGCAATAAAATTTTTGGAAAAGATAACATAGAAGTTGATATTTTATACAAATGTGTTATAATAAGTATATAGATGATAACGTATTCATTAATCAACTATGGTATATTGAATTTATGGGGAAAAAGGCAAGTCTTAGAACTTGCCTTTTTAAATATTAAAAAAGTACTATATGTCGACAGACCTTTTGATTTCTCATATAAAAATAAACAAAAAATACAGATAAAAGGTATATTGAGTTTTTTTATGTCAGTAAATAAACAATATTTCTTGTGATTACTGGACATGCTTTGACAATGTTTTGATAATGACTGTGATAAGATAGAATTCATAAAAGGGTAGAATCTATAGGGGGGATAAAATGATAGAAGAAAAGAGTGTTAGGACAAAGTATTCTGAAGGTATTGAGAGAATATACACCTATCAGATAACTAAACAATATGAAGAAAACATTATTGAGTATGGTATTGAGGCCAAAAGAGAAGATAAATCACAAGGAAGCATAATAAAAATTGTGAAAAGTCAAATTAAAAATATATCTTCAGATCAAGATAGAATGGATGAAATAATAAATTTATTATGGAGAAATGAGGTATCTCCAATTCACTTACAGGATATTTTAAGTGATTATATAGATAAATATGTATCTTAAAAAAACTTAGATAAACAAGGGAGGAGTATAATGATAATTGGTATAGGAACAGATATAGTTGAAGTAGAAAGAATAGAAAGAGCAATAAATAGGACTCCTAGTTTTATTAATGGGGTGTATACTGAAAATGAAATAGAGCATTTTTCATCTAAAGGTAAACATAAGTATGAAAGTGCATCAGGAATTTTTGCAGCAAAAGAAGCAGTAAGTAAAGCATTAGGAAGTGGAGTAAGAGGATTTGGATTAAAAGATATAGAAGTTAATCATACAGAGATTGGTATGCCAATTATAAAATTAAGCAACAAAATAGAAGAATTATTTAAATTAAATAACTACAAAATACACGTTACTATTTCGCATACTAAAGAAAATGCTATTTCGTTTGTTGTAATCGAAGAGGTGAATTAAATGGAAATTATGAGTGTTAAACAAGGAAAAAGTATAGATAGAGAGACTATAGAAAAAATAGGAGTGCCAGGAATAGTTCTTATGGAGAATGCTGCTCAAGATATTTTTAATGGTATAGTACATAAGGGAAAGGCTTTTCTCTTTTTTTGTGGTGTAGGAAATAATGGTGGTGATGGATTAGCGATTGCAAGAAAGCTTTTCTTGTCAAATAAAGGTATAAGAGTATATATAATTGGAAATCTAAAAAAAGCTAGTAAAGAGTTTTTGATTAATTATAATATTTTAAAAAATATGGGTGTGAGTATTGAAGTTATTGAGGAGAAAATAACTTCTAAAGTATGTTTAGATATTGAAAAGGCAGATGTTGTATTAGATTGTATTATGGGAATAGGATTAAATCGAAATATTACGGGTACAATGTATGATTTAATTACTATAATTAATAAGTATGCTAAATATATAGTATCTGTAGATAATCCTACTGGATTAAATGCGGATAATGGGCAAGTTATGGGAGTAGCAATAAAGGCAAATGAGACTTTTGTAGTTGAGGTCCTAAAAAAGGGATACTTTAATTTAAGAGCAAAAGAATATTTAGGTGAAACTCATATTGTTCAAATAGGTATTCCAGAAGTAGTAAAAGAAAAGAATTCTGACAATGTAAGAATATTATCTAAAGAAGATTATAAAAATATGATTCCAAGTAGAGGGATATATGGTCACAAAGGTAGTTATGGAAGAACACTTATATTGTCTGGAAGTAATGGAATGACAGGTGCATCTTATATAACAACAGAATCAGCAATAAAAGCAGGGGCAGGATTAGTATCATTAGTAGTAGAAAAAGAAATTCAGCCAATATTATCATCTAAACTTATTGAAGCAATGACTGTTAATTACTCTGAAGAGGAAAAGATAAATAAGCTTATTAATGAAGCAGATGTTATTATTTGTGGCCCTGGATTAAGTAAAAATAAGGCTAATAAAGATATGCTATATAAGTTTATAAATGAGAGTAAGTGTTCGATGATTTTAGATGCAGATGCATTAAATATAGTAAGTGAAGATAAAGAACTTTTAAATAAATTAAAAGGAAGAACAATATTTACTCCACATTTAGGAGAGATGTCTAGACTTACTAATAAAACAATTAAAGAAATTGAAAGCAGTAGAATAGATGCATGTAGGGAATATGCAGATAATGGTTTAGTTATGCTTTTAAAAGGGTATAACACTGTTATTTCAAATGGTAGAGAAGTATTTGTGAATAATACTGGAAATAGTAAGATGGCATCAGGAGGAATGGGTGATTGTTTAACTGGAATAATAGGAGGATTGGTTTCACAAGGAATAGATCTTTTTAATGCTACTATTTTAGGAGCTTATATTCATGGTGCTATTGGCGATAAGCTATCAGAAAGTAGATATGTAGTAACGGCTAGAGACATTATAGAAGAAATACCTAAATTTATGCAGGAGATGCTTAGTGAATAGAATATTTCATATACCAATGTAATATAAGTATAAAGAATAATTTACATTGGGGGAATTATGAAATTGACACTAAAAAATAATAAAAAACTTTATTTGTTATTTCTAATACCATTTATATCAATTATTGCAGTTATTATTTACAGACATGTTTGTATTCCTACAAATGAAGATATAGTTAAATATGTGAAAAATGCAGAGATATATTCTTCAAAGGTACGATATTATATAAAAAATACTAAAAGAGAATATAAAGAAGACACTAATATATATTATTGCAGAAATCAAGGGATGAGAATAGAATTTGAGGGAGATAGAGTTAAGATATATAAAGATGGATTTATAAGCATGAATGATAATGGGGATGAGTATGAAATTGATGAAAATTTAGATCAGGTTTATCCATTGTCCTTCATGAGTAATATATTATCTAATAATATAAAAGAAATAAAAGAGGGAGCTGAAGAATGGGGAGACACTAAGTATATAGAAGTAAATGTAGAGATCCCATTTAAAAATAATCACATGAATTTGGCAAAATTATATATAAATAAAGATAGTAAAAAACCAATAGTTACAAAAGTATTTGATATTAACAACAAAGAAAAGATGGATATTATTTATGATGATTTTGAATATTTAAGAAAAATAGATAATGATTTGTTTTAGACAGCAACATAAGAGAAATTAATGAAGTAATAAGATTAATAATAACAAGTCTTTAATTATTCAAATTAACTTTAAGTTTAAAAGGTAAGAAAATAAAGGGATTATACTTATGAGTCATCAACTAGTAAAATAAAGATTAGTATACATTTTTTGACAAGAACATGTTTTTTGCATATAATTTAATTATACATACTCGTACTATCAGGGGGAAAAAACATGTCATCTATAGAAAAAATAAAAAGTAAAAATGTAAAAGGTAGCACATTATGCTGTGAATTAATACAATGTAATGAGGAAAAGCATAATGCTAGATTTTATACAAAAATGAGAGATGGGTATATAAAGATGGGAAAAATCAATCTACAACTAGCTAGTGATGATGAATGTGAATTAGTTGAGATTAATAATTATGAGACGTGGCTTTGCGGAGTGTGATTTTTCAAATGACGACTATGGTAGTAAAAAGAGGAGATATATTTTATGCTGATTTGAGCCCAGTAATAGGTTCAGAACAGGGGGGGATTAGACCAGTTATTATTATGCAGAATGATATAGGAAATAGATATAGTCCAACTGTTATTGTAGCTGCTATAACTTCTCAGATTAATAAGGCTAAGTTGCCGACACATGTAGAAATATCATCAGAAGATTATGGTCTAAATAGGGATTCAGTAGTACTTTTAGAGCAGATACGTACCCTAGATAAAAAGAGATTGAAAGAAAAAATAGGTCATATGACAGATTCTGATATGATAAAGGTTAATAAGGCACTATTGATTAGTCTTAGTTTAGCATAAATAGATTTTAAAAGTGATAGTTTTAAGTCTTTTAGATTTAAAACTATCACTTTTTATTTATAAATAATACTAAATATTTAAATAGTATATACTATTTGGTTAATTTATGTTAAAAAATATAACAAATATATAGAATAGAGTATGCAAACAATAAAGATTGTGATAAAATAGTTTTAGAAAATTGGATAAAATAAAGTATGTATCATAATAACTATCTAGGAGGAAATGATAATGAAAAAGAATAAGGAAGAGCTAATTCAAATATCTAAACAGATTAGAACAGATATAGTAGAAATGCTGACAGAAGCAGGATCAGGACATCCAGGAGGATCATTATCAGCAGCAGATGTTATGACAACATTATTCTTTAATGAGTTAAACATTGATCCACAAAACCCAAAAGACGAAAACAGAGATAGATTTGTATTATCTAAAGGACATGCAGCACCAGTTTTATATAGTGTTTTAGCAAGAAGAGGTTTCTTTAATCCTGAAGAATTAAAGACATTAAGAAAGTTTGGGTCTAAATTACAAGGACATCCAAATATGAATGACGTTCCAGGTATAGATATGTCAACTGGTTCATTAGGACAAGGAGTATCAGCAGCTGTAGGAATGGCTTTAGCAGGTAAACTTGATAATAAAGATTATAGAGTTTATTCAGTATTAGGTGATGGTGAACTAGAAGAAGGTCAGGTTTGGGAAGCAGCGATGTCTGCAGCACATTATAAACTTAATAACCTTACTATTTTTATAGATTTTAATGGTCTTCAAATAGATGGAAATATAACTGAAGTTATGAACCCTTCTCCAATCGATAAGAAGTTTGAAGCATTTGGATGGAATGTATTAGTTATAGATGGTCATAATTATGATGAAATACTTGATGCAATAGAAAAAGCTAAAGAATGTAAATTAAAACCAACAGCAATAGTATGTAAAACTATTAAGGGTAAAGGAGTTTCATTCATGGAAAATGAAGCATCATGGCATGGTGCAGCACCAAGTTTAGAACAATGTGAAATAGCAGTTAAAGAATTAGGAGGAGAAAGATAATGGGTAATAAACAAGCAACAAGAGAAGCATACGGAAAAACTTTAGCAGGATTAGCTAATGTTAATCCTAATATAGTAGTTTTAGATGCAGATTTATCTAAATCAACAAAGACTGCAGAATTTAAGGCAGTAGCTCCTGAAAGATTCATTAACATGGGTATAGCTGAAGCAAACATGATGGGTGTAGCAGCTGGTCTTGCAACATGTGGAAAGATACCTTTTGTAAGTTCTTTTGCAATGTTTGCAGCTGGAAGAGCATTTAAACAAATAAGAAACTCAATATGCTATCCAAGATTAAATGTTAAGATTTGTGCCACTCATGCTGGATTAACAGTAGGAGAAGACGGTGCAACTCACCAAGCAAATGAAGATATATCATTAATGAGAAGTATTCCTAACATGGTTGTTATCAATCCTTCAGATGCTGTTGAAACTGAAGCGGCTATTAAAGCAGTTGCTGAATATGAAGGACCTTGTTATGTAAGACTTGGAAGAATGGCAGTAGAAACTATAAATGATAAAGAAAATTATAAGTTTGAAATTGGAAAGGGAATTACTCTTTCAGAAGGAAATGATATAACTATAATAGCAACAGGAATAATGGTTGAGGCTGCTATGAAGGCAAAAGAAATGTTAAAGGACCTTAAAATTAACGCAAGAGTTATTAATATTCATACTATAAAGCCAATTGATAAGGACTTAGTCATAAAAGCAGCAAAAGAAACAGGTGTAATAATTACAGCAGAAGAACACAGCGTTATAGGTGGACTTGGATCAGCTGTATCAGAAGTAGTATCTGAAAATTGTCCTGCTTATGTTTATAAGATAGGAATTAATGATACATTTGGAGAAAGCGGAAAACCAAGTGAATTATTAGAAGCTTACGGATTAACAGCAGAAGCTATAGTAGAAAAAGCAAAAAAATTAGTTTCTGAAAAATAGTTTTTGACAAAAAAAGAGTGCCTATATGGCACTCTTTTTTTATTTTATTGGCAAAAAATTAAAAAAGTTAACTATTAGGATATTTTTTTTCCTATAGAGGAATTATAATGATATAAAGAAAAGAATAATGGAGGTAGCAGTTATGAACAAAAAAATATTTAAAGAATATGCATTAATAGTTTTTGGCTTAATACTTGTGGCTATATCAGTTGAATACTTTTTTGCGCCAAATAATCTTGCTGCAGGAGGGATTACTGGATTAGCTATTGTTATTAATGCTTTGATGCAAGGATTAAATATAGGAACTATAACACTAGTATTAAATTTAATATTATTTGTTGCGGCATTTGGCGTTATAGGAGGAGGCTTTGGGGGGAGAACCGTTTTTGCAAGCCTTGGACTATCCGTAATTATGTGGGTAATAGAAAGGTTTTTTAATCCTTTTGCAATAACAACAGATCTTGTTATAGCTACTGTTTTTGGAACATTAATTTCAGCTTTTGGTATGGCGGTAGTATTTAATAATAATGCATCAACTGGAGGGACAGATATACTAGCAAAGATATTAAATAAGTTTTTTCATATAAACATAGGAATATCTTTACTTATAGTAGATATAATAATCACAGTTGCTGGAGCTATTGTATTTGGAGTTGATACAGGTTTTTATGCTATGCTTAGTGTAATCATTTTAGGAATTACAGTAGATAGATTTATTGATGGATTTAATACTAGTAAGGAAGTAACTATAATTAGCAAAAATTATGAGCTTATAGGTAAATATATTCTTGATGAATTAGATAGAGGATGTACATATCTCCATGGAGAAGGGGCTTACAGTGGAAAAAATGTGAAAGTAATATACACTATCCTTAGCAGAAATGAATTTATAAAACTTAAGGAATTCATAAAGGAAAATGATAAAGATGCTTTTATTAGTGTTAGAGAGTCCTATGAAGTAATGGGAGAAGGATTTATGAAAATAGAGTAGTGAGAGGTTAAAACAAATGAAGAAGGTAGAAGAGTTTTTTTTTATAACTATAGGAATTATTTTAATATCACTGGGACTTGAGTTTTTTCTTTTCCCTAATAATATTGCAGCAGGAGGGGTATCTGGGCTTGCACTTGTAGTGCAAAATATCCTTAATATTCCTGCTGGAATAGTAATGTGGGTTGTTAATATAATATTATTTGTTATTGCATTTATTTTTATTGGTGGAAATTTTGGAGCAAAAAGTATATATGCTGCTTTTGGTTTATCAACTATACTTTCTGTAATGGAGAAGGTAGGTATGACTTATGCAGTTACTAATGATTTATTCTTAGCTACAATTTTTGGAAGCGCTTTAGCTGCTTTAGGAAATGCAATTGTATTTAATCAAGGTGCCTCTACAGGGGGAACAAGCATTACTGCAAAGTTAATGAATAAGTATTTAAATATGGATATAGGAAAAGGATTATTAATTTCAGATTCTGTAGTAATACTATTAGCAATTTATAACTTTGGAATAGAGCTTGGATTATTTGGATTAGTGTCAGTATATTTATCAAGTAACTTGGTTGATAAGTTTATAGATGGAGTAAATTCATGTAAACAGGTAATGGTCTTTACAAATAATGAAGAAATGGTATCGCAGTATATAATTAAGGATATTGATAGAGGATGTACTGTATTTAATGGAAAAGGTGGATACACTCACAAAGATAATAGTGTAGTATTTACAGTACTAGATAGAAGACAATATATAAAATTAAAAAAGTTTATTAAAGAAAATGATCCTACTGCTTTTATAACAGTAAATGAATCAGCAGAGGTACTAGGAAAGGGATTCTCAAGCATTGTAGAAGACTAGAAGTATTGATTGGAAATAGGAAAAAAAGTATATAAAGTAGCAAAGTATGGTCTCGACTTGATTAATTATGTTATAATGTCACTATAAAAAGAACTGAGAAATTTGTATCTATATAAAGAAATAGGAGTGTTAAAATGATTAGGTTTAAGAATGTTTCGAAAATATATAAGAATAATGTAAAGGCTCTTTCAGATGTTAATGTAGATATAGAAAGAGGAGAGTTTGTGTTCTTAGTTGGGCCATCTGGTGCTGGAAAGTCTACATTTATAAAAATGATATTAAAAGAAGTAGAGCCAACTACAGGTAAAGTAATCGTTGGAGATACTGACTTATCAGAATTAACAAGAAAACAAGTACCTTATTTCAGAAGAAAAGTTGGAATGGTTTTTCAAGATTTTAGATTGATACCTAATTTAAATGTATACGAAAATGTTGCATTTGCTATGAAGGTTGTAGAGGCATCACCTAGAGAAATAAGAAAAAGAGTGCCTATGGTACTATCCTTGGTAGGACTTTCCCATAAGTACAAAATGTTTCCACATGAATTATCAGGTGGTGAACAACAAAGAGTTTCACTAGCTAGAGCTATAGTAAATAACCCTAGCGTTTTAATAGCTGATGAACCTACAGGAAATCTAGATCCTGAGACTTCAAAGGAAATTATGACTCTATTAGATGATATAAACAAAGCTGGAACAACAATATTAATGGCTACACATGCCAAAGAAATTGTTGATAATATGAAGAAGAGAGTTATAGCTATTGAAGGTGGAGAAATAGTAAGAGACGAAAAGAGAGGTATGTACGAAAATGAAGATTAATACGATTAACTATTTAATAGGTGACGCATTTAAGAGTTTGAAGAGAAATAAAACCATAAGTATTGCATCAATGATAACTGTATTAATTACTTTTGTGGTTCTAGGTGTCTTTTCACTTGTTGCGCAAAACGCTAATTTAGCTATAGAAGGTGTTCAGTCTAAAGTTGAATTAAAAGTTTTCTTGAAAGATGACATTAAGCTTATAGATAAGAGAGAAATAGAAGTTAAGTTAAGAGAACAACCAGGTGTAAAATCAGTAGAGTTTGAATCTAAAGAAGATGCTTATAACAATTTTGCAGAAAGTATGGGAGATAATTCAGGAATTCTACAAGGGTATACAGTAGATAATAATAATCCATTTCCAGAATCTTATATTGTAAAATTAGATGATGCAGATGATGCAGAAGAAGTAACTTCAGCTATTCAAGAAATGGAAGGTGTTGAAAGCGTAAGTGATCAACAAGAATTAATAAACACTGTTCAAAATGTTGTTAAAGGAATAAGAATTGTAGGTGCAATTTTATTTATAGTATTAATTGGAGTATCAATTTTCTTAATTATGAATACTACAAAGTTAACAGTTTATTCAAGAAGAAGAGAAGTTGGAATAATGAAGTTTGTCGGAGCAACAGATTGGTTTATAAGATGGCCATTCATAATAGAAGGTATGGTAATTGCATTAATAGGAGCATTACTATCAACAGTAGTAGTATTCTTCTTATACAAGGCTACAGTTGGTGTTATAGCGTCTAAGATGATAATGGTTAAGTTAGTAGCACCATCTTATGTATTTGTATCACTTCTATGGAAGTTTGTACTATCTTCACTTGTTGCTGGAGGAATTGCAAGTTATGCAGCTCTAAGAAAATTCTTAGTAGTATAAATACAGAAAATAAGAATACAATAGTTAATGTGAAAAATGTAATATTAGGACAAGGAAGGAAACCACTAAATGAATCTACATGATGATAAAAAACGAAATAAAAAGTTTTACATAATCTGTACAATAAGTATTCTGGCAGTATTTATGTTAGGAAATATTACAGCAAGGTTTGGATTCATTATAGGTCCTGATTTTATAAAATATTATAGAGCTGTTAAATATGCAGATGTCTATAGTGAATATGCAGGATTATTTCAAGCTAGAGATATTTTAATGAGCAAATATAATGGAGATGTTGATGATTCAGTACTTCTTAATGGAGCGATTAAAGGTATGGCATCTAGCTTGGAAGATCCATATACTGTTTATATGGATAAAGATGAATATAATCAGTTTAACATGTCTAATTCAGGTTTAAGGGTTGGGATTGGTGTAACAGTATCAGTTAAAGATGATAAAGTAACAATAATGGATGTTGAAGAAGGAACACCAGCAGATAAAGGAAAATTAAAATCTGGTGATGTTATTGAGAAAGTTAATGGTGAAGAGGTAGGAAATGATTCAAGTAAAGCTGTTTCATTAATTGGCAGCAGTAATGATACTGTAACTTTAACTATATTAAGAAATAACGAACCTTTTGATGTGACTTTAACTAAAGAAGAAATAAAAACTAGCTCTGTAGAATCAGAAATGGTAAATGATGAAGTTGGTTACATAAAATTGAAAACATTTAATGAGGGTTCATCAACAGAATTTATTGATGCACTAACTAATTTGAAAAACCAAGGGATGAAGGGTTTAATATTTGATTTAAGAAGTAATGGCGGTGGATTTTTATCTGAAGCAGAAAGTATAGCATCTCAGTTCATACCAAAGGGTGAAGTAATAACTACTTTAGATAATAAGTATGGTAATAAAAAGACTAGTGTTTCTAAAGGTGGAATAGCAGAAGGTATGCCTGTAGTACTTTTAGTTAATGGTAATACTGCTAGTGCATCAGAAGTTGTTACAGGAGCCTTAAGGGACTATGAAATTGCACAAATCGTAGGTGAAAATACTTATGGAAAAGGAGTTGCACAATCAACCTTTGGCATAAAACCTACTGAAGGTGCTGTAAAAGTAACAGTAGATAATTTCTATACTCCTAATGGTGAAAATATAAATAAAATAGGAATTAAGCCAGATTATGAAGTTGCATTAACTAAGGATGATGTAGCAGGAGGATATAGTAAAGATAAAGATCCTCAGTATAAAAAAGCATTAGAGGTAATAAATGAAAAGCTAAAATAGGAGGCTTAAGAGTATTTATGAATTTAATTATATATACATTAAGGTCGCTATCGTATGTAATTACAGAGCCTTCTTTAATGATTGTATTAGTTTTGTTAGGAGTATTATTTTACGGTAAAAACCGTAAAATAGTAACTATGCAGAAAATTATAATAGGAGATAATGTTAACTCTGCTTTAGAATTAACATTATCTCAAATAGTTTTAGGAATATTTGCAGGTGTATTTGCAAGTATTATTCTTACAAACTTAGGAGTAATTTTTAGTGAGAATTCAGGAATAGAATTGATGTTTGTTATATCAATAGTATTGGCTTTTGTTAAGCCTAGATATATATGCTTTTCTTATTCAGGAGCAATCTTAGGAATTATCTCATTAATATTTACATACTTTAATATAACAACAAGTAGAGGAACTCATTTATTTGATTTAGATATTACAATGCTTATGACTTTTGTTGGAGTATCTCACTTTGTTGAAGGAATTCTTGTTATGTTTGATGGATCAAGAGGGTATGTACCTGTGTTCTCAAATAAGAATGGCAAGATAATAGGTGGATATGCATTAAGAAGATATTGGATTGTTCCTATAGCTATTTTTGTAGCTTATTCATCATTATCCATAGGAACAGCTGGAACAGAAAGTATTTCAACTCCAGACTGGTGGCCAATTTTAGGATATGATAGTGTAATTAAATTAATAGAAACAAGTATATTAACATTGTCACCTTTAATTGGTATGATTGGATACTCATCAGTAAGCTTTACAAGAAGAAAAAAGGCAAAAAGTTTATCTTCAGGAATATTTATTTGTGTTTATGGAATATTGCTTACATTAGTTGCTCAAGTAGCTAAACTAGGAATAGCTGGTGAAATATTAGTTATAATATTTGCACCACTAGGTCATGAAGCAATGCTATTATTACAGAGAAAATTAGAAGATAGAAGAAAACCTCTTTTTGTAAGTGATGAAGAAGGCGTGGCAGTACTAGACGTTGTACCTTATTCTACAGCTTACAACCTTGGATTAAGAGAAGGGGATAAGATTGCCTTAGTAAATGGAGTAGAGATTAATTCAGAAGCAGATATATATACTATTGCAAAAGAAAATTTCAATTCTCTTGAATTTGAAGTTATTGATAGAAAGAAAAATAAGAAAAATATCAAATTTAGATATGAAAATAATACAAGATTAGGTTTTGTTTTGGTTCCTAAATTTGTTGATATGAAGAGAGTAGTTTCTTTTGAAGGTGATAAATTTTCAAAGGTACTAGATAATATAAAAAAGAATAAGAAATAAATAAGAAAACTCTTTTTGAAAAGTGGTAATACTATTTCAAGAAGAGTTTTTAATTTAGATTTCTTGACGTCCATGAATTCAAAAAGTAAAATATATATACGAATGTAAGTTCGATTAATGAAAGAGGTGTTGTTATGGGAGAGTTTAAAATACATTCAAAATTTAAGCCCACGGGAGATCAACCTCAAGCTATAGAAAAACTTGTTGAGTCTATTGAATCGGGGAATAGAGGACAGACATTATTAGGAGTTACAGGTTCAGGAAAGACATTTACTATGGCTAATATTATAGAAAAGGTTCAAAAGCCAACAATAATTTTAGCTCATAATAAAACTCTAGCTGCACAGCTATGTTCAGAATTTAAAGAGTTTTTTCCGGATAGTATAGTTGAATATTTTGTATCATACTATGACTATTATCAACCAGAAGCTTACGTTCCTCAAACAGATACATTTATAGAAAAAGATGCATCTATTAATGATGAAATTGATAAATTAAGGCACTCAGCTACATCTGCTTTATTTGAAAGAAAAGATGTTATTATAGTTGCTTCAGTATCTTGTATATATGGATTAGGTAATCCAGATGAGTATAAGAAACTTACAATTTCTTTAAGAGTAGGAATGGAAAAGGATAGAGATGATATAATTAGAAGACTTATAGAAATACAATATGAACGAAATGATATTGATTTTTCTAGAGGTACCTTTAGAGTAAGAGGAGATTCTTTAGATATTATTCCAGTATCATCATCAGATCATGGAATAAGAATAGAGTTCTTTGGAGATGAAATAGATAGAATTAGAGAGTTTGATGTTTTAACAGGAACTATAATTGGAGATAGAGATCATGTTGCTATAACACCAGCATCCCACTTTGCTACATCACCAGAAGTAATAGAAAAATCTATTAGAAGAATAGAAGATGAACTTGAAGATAGATTAAGAGAACTTAATGCTCAAGATAAAATATTAGAAGCTCAAAGATTAAAACAGAGAACTAATTTTGATATAGAAATGATAAGGGAAATGGGATATTGTACAGGAATAGAAAATTATTCGAGAATATTAGATAATAGAGCACCTGGGACTCCACCTAAAACATTATTAGATTATTTCCCTGATGACTATTTAATGTTTATAGATGAAAGCCATGTTACCCTTCCACAGGTAAGAGCAATGTATGCTGGTGATAGATCTAGAAAAGATACTTTAGTTGAGTATGGATTTAGACTTCCATGTGCTTATGATAATAGACCATTGAAATTTAATGAATTTGAAGATAAGATAAATCAAGTTGTATATGTAAGTGCTACACCAGGTCAATATGAATTAGATCATTCTTCAGAAATTGCAGAACAGATAATAAGACCTACTGGACTTTTAGATCCAGTTATAGAAATTAGACCTGTTAAAGGACAGATTGATGATTTATATCAAGAGATAAAAAAGACAACAGAAGCAGGATATAGAACATTAATAACAACTTTAACTAAACGTATGGCAGAAGATTTAACAAAATATCTTACAGAGCTTGGAGTAAAGGCAACCTATATGCATTCTGATATAGATACTATTGAAAGAATGAAGATAATTAGAGAACTTAGACTTGGAGAGCAAGATGTTCTTGTGGGAATAAACCTTTTAAGAGAAGGACTAGATATTCCAGAAGTAGCACTTGTAGCCATACTTGATGCTGATAAAGAAGGTTTCTTAAGATCTGAAACATCCATGGTTCAAACTATAGGAAGAGCTGCGAGAAATGCAGATAGTAAAGTAATAATGTATGCAGACACTATTACAGGTTCTATGGATAGAGCTATTAAAGAAACTAATAGAAGAAGAGCAATTCAAGAAGAGTATAATGAAGAACATGGAATTGTTCCAAAGACTATTATAAAAGAAGTAAGAGACGTAATTGAAGCTACAAAGGCTTCAGAAGAAAAAGAAACTTACGAAGCTAAAGAAAATAATGATAAGCTAAGCAAGAAGGATAAGGAAGAGCTTATTAAGAAGTATACTGCAGAAATGATGGAGGCAGCTAAAAATCTTCAGTTTGAAAGAGCAGCGGAACTTAGAGATATAATAAATGATTTAAAAGAATAATAGATTTTAGACGAAAGAAGGCAGCATTATATTATGAATGATAAGATAGTAATTAAAGGAGCTAAAGTACATAATTTAAAAAATGTAAGTTTAGAAATACCTAGGGACAAATTAATTGTGTTTACAGGACTTTCAGGATCGGGTAAGTCTTCATTAGCATTTGATACACTTTATGCAGAAGGGCAAAGAAGATATGTAGAATCTTTATCTGCTTATGCAAGACAGTTTTTAGGACAAATGAATAAGCCTGAAGTTGAAAGTATAGAAGGGCTTTCACCAGCTATTTCAATAGATCAAAAGACAACAAGTAAAAACCCAAGATCTACAGTTGGAACAATAACAGAAATATATGATTATTTAAGACTTTTATACGCAAAAGTTGGTACTCCACATTGTCCTAAGTGTGGGAAAGTAATAAGTCAACAATCTGTAGATCAAATAGTAGATCAGATAATGGCTTTAGGAGATAGAACTAAGATTCAAATTTTAGCTCCTCTTGTAAAGGGAAGAAAGGGCTTTCATGAAAAAATAATTGAAAATATAAAGAAAAATGGTTTTGTAAGAACAAGAATTGATGGGGAAGTTCTTGATTTAACTGAAGATGAAATAAAATTAGATAAAAATAAAAAACATAATATTGAAGCAGTTGTAGATAGAATTATTGTTAAAGAAGGAATAGAAGGAAGACTTACAGATTCTATTGAAACAGCACTAAAGTTAGGTGATGGCCTTGTAATAGCTAATATTATAGGAGAAAAGGATATATTATTTAGTGAAAAGTTTGCATGTCCTGACTGTGGAATAAGCATTGGAGAAATTGCACCTAGAACATTCTCATTTAACTCTCCATGGGGAAAATGTGATTATTGTGATGGCCTTGGAAGTCTTTATGAAATAGATGAAGATTTAATTATACCAAATAAAGAACTAAGTATAATGCAAGGTGCTATAGCAACTTGGGGAGAAGGAAGATTAAAAGAAGATTCTTGGACTTATGCCATTTTACAAGCATTAAGTAAAGAATATGATTATTCTTTAGATACTCCAGTAAAGGACCTTTCAAGAGACATTCTTGATATATTATATTACGGAACAAAGGGTAAAAAATTAGATATTGAATATACAAAAGATGGCGTAAGATCAATATATCATTATGCATATGATGGTGAAATAAATTCATTAAAGAGAAGGTATAATGAAACTAATTCAGATGTTATAAAAAGTGATATAGAACAATATATGAGTGATAATAAATGTCCTAAGTGTCATGGAGCAAGATTAAAACCTGAAGCTTTATCTGTAAAACTAGGAGATAAGAACATATATGAGTTTACTAATTTATCTATAAAAGAAGAATTAGATTTTATAAATGGAATAGAATTCTCAGAAAAGAATAAGATTATTAGTGAACAGATTGTAAAAGAAATTAGAAGCAGACTTGAATTTCTTATTAATGTAGGACTTGATTATCTTACTTTATCTAGAAGTTCTGGAACCTTATCAGGAGGGGAGTCACAAAGAATAAGACTTGCAACACAGATTGGTTCTTCACTTATGGGAGTTTTATATATCTTAGATGAACCAAGTATAGGACTTCATCAAAGAGATAATGATAAGCTTATTGGAACTTTAGAAAATCTAAGAGATGTTGGAAATACAGTAATAGTAGTTGAACATGATGAAGATACAATGAGAGCTGCAGACTATATAGTAGATATAGGTCCACGTGCAGGAGAACATGGAGGACAGATTATTGCAGCTGGTACTTTAGATGACATAATGAAAAATGAAGAATCAATTACAGGTCAATATCTTACTGGTAAAAAGAAAATTGAAGTTCCAAAAGAAAGACGTGCAGGTAATGGTAATAAGATAACAGTTAAGGGTGCTAAAGAAAATAATTTAAAGAATGTTAATATATCTTTCCCATTAGGAACACTTACTATGGTTACAGGAGTTTCAGGTTCAGGTAAGAGTACATTAGTTAATCAAATTTTATATAAGGGATTAAATAGGCTTGTAAACAAAAGTAAGAATCCGGTTGGAAATCATAAAGAAATTATAGGCTATGAAAATATTGATAAAATAATAGATATAGATCAAAGTCCTATCGGAAGAACACCAAGATCTAATCCTGCTACTTATACAGGTACATTTGACATAATTAGAGAATTATTCTCACAAACTCCAGAAGCTAAAATGAGAGGATATAAACCAGGTAGATTTTCATTTAATGTTAAGGGTGGAAGATGTGAAGCTTGTTCAGGTGATGGAATCATAAAGATAGAAATGCAATTCTTATCAGATGTATATGTACCTTGTGAAGTTTGTAAGGGAAAAAGATATAATAGAGAAACTCTAGAAGTTAAATATAAGGGAAAGACTATAGATGATGTATTAAATATGACAGTTGAAGAAGGATTGGAGTTTTTCGAAAATATTCCTAGAATAAAAAATAAACTTCAAACTTTATATGATGTTGGTTTAGGTTATATTAGATTAGGTCAACCTTCAACACAACTTTCAGGTGGTGAAGCTCAAAGAATAAAATTAGCATATGAATTATCTAAGAGAAGTACAGGAAAGACATTATACATTTTAGATGAACCTACTACAGGACTTCATATTGATGATGTTAACAGATTAGTAGAAATACTTCAAAGACTTGTTGATGCTGGAAATACTGTAGTTGTAATAGAACATAATTTAGATATGATAAAATGTGCAGACTATATTGTAGACCTTGGTCCTGAAGGAGGAGATAAGGGTGGTACAATAGTATTTAAAGGAACTCCAGAAAAAATTGTTGAGTGTAAAGAATCATATACAGGTAAGTATTTGAAAAATCTGCTTTAATAGTTGTGGTTAAATAATGATACATTTTTATGGTTTTATGTAGAATTTGTTGTATAATCTATTTAGCAGGGAAAATAGATTTGAGGTGAAGTAATGAGTTTTTCGAAAATTTCAGCTTTAGTTTTTGGTGTAGCTTTTATTATAATCCTGTATTCAATTATATTTTTTGCTTTAAGAATAATGTATAAAGATGTTAAGAGTGGCGGGAGAAGAAGGCCAAACAATTCGAAAAAGAGCTATGGAATTGAAGTTATTAATGTAACAGATGGTTCTAATATTAAAAAAGGTTCTGTAATTCCCATACGAGGTGTGGTGAGTATTGGGAGGAAAGAAGATAATTCAGTAGTGCTATCAGATCAACATGTATCTGGGAATCATGCCAAGTTTATAATAAAAAATAATATATTATATGTTGATGATTTAGAGAGCACAAATGGGACGTTTGTAAATGGTAAACGTATTTCAGGAAGAGTTAAGCTTTTTGGAAAAGATGAAATAAGAATTGGTACAACTGTATTTAGAGTTTTATAGGAGCATTATAGAGGTGATTATATGAAGGTTCGTAGAGATGAGAGAAATTTGTTGATAATTACTTACATTTTGTGTATAGCTCTTTTTACAAAGTTAGCAATTTTAACAAAACCAATTGATACAAAAGCTGCTGGAATGGGCGTAGTTTTATGTTTGGTAATAGGATTATCACATTTTGTAATAAGAAAATTTTATCCTGATGGAGATAAATTTTTATTAATTTTTGCCTGTATATTATCAGTTATAGGGATAGCTATGATATACAGGATTAATCCGGATGAAGGATTAAAACAAATACTTTGGTTCATATTTGGTGTGGCAGTATATATATTAACAGTTGTCATTTTGCCTGAAATGAATAAATTAGCAAAGTATAAGTATTTTTATATGGCAGTAACAATAGTTGTTATGCCATTAGCATATTTATTTGGAAAAGAAACATTTGGAGCAACTAACTGGGTGCAAATTGGAGGTTTTAGTTTTCAGCCTTCAGAATTGTCTAAGATAACATTAGTTTTATACTTAGCATCTGCCCTTAAGGATTTTGATGAAACTAAAAAGGGGTTTGAAAATATCAAGCAATTAGTTATACCAGCTCTTGTGGTTGCTTATTGTTTAGGATGTCTAGTATTGCAAAAAGATTTAGGTTCTGCATTAATCTTCTTTGGAGTTTCAGTTTCAATTCTTTATGTTGTTACTTCAAAAAAGAAATATGTATTGGCAGCTTTAGCATTATCTGCAGTTGGATCTTATGTTGCTTATAACTTATTTGGACACATAAGAGAAAGAGTAAAGATATGGATTAATCCATGGGCTTATGCTAATAATGAGGGATATCAAATAGTTGAAGGATTATATTCAATTTCTTCTGGAGGAATGCTTGGTTCTGGATTAGGAAATGGATATCCTAGATTTGTTCCAGTTCCTACATCTGACTATATTTTTGCAGCTATATGTGAAGAATTTGGAATGGTGTTTGGAATAGGAATTATGATTGTTATGTTCCTAATGTTTTATAGGGGAATTAGAGCTGCATTTGTAACAGATAATAAGTTCTCACAAATTACAGCTGTGGGGTTAAGTATAATGATTGCATGTCAGGTACTTGTAATTGTTGGAGGAATTTTTGCTATTATACCACTAACAGGAATAACTCTTCCTTTTGTAAGTTATGGTGGTAGTTCAATATTAACTACTTTCTTTGCTTTAGGTTTATTACAAAAGGTATCAGAGGAGGGCTAAAATATTATGAATGATTTTAAAAATAGCGTAAAGCATGTTATGGCAGTGTTTTTGGTGTTGTTTATAGGCCTTATTTCTTATATTGCATATTTTCAAACATTTAAAGCTAGTGATATAGCGGCAGATTCAGGAAATAAAAGATTATGGGCTAATAGAAATGAAGTATTAAGAGGTACTATTTATGATTCAGAAGGTGATCCATTAACAGCAAGTGCGAAGACAGGTGATTTAACCCAATCTCGTACATATTTAAAAGGTGATTTATATGTTCATGCTTTAGGTTATGTAAGTACTAAATATGATTTGACAGGTCTAGAAAGATCTTATGATACTGAATTAAGTACTTATACAAGTAAGATGGAATCTGGAGTAAGATCATTTATTACTAATTTTAGTATTGATGCTTTGAAGGATGCCTATAATAATAGAGATGAAGAAGAAGATCAAAAGATAGGTAATGGAGTTGTTACTACATTAAAAAGTAAGGTTCAAAAGGCTGCTTATGATGCGTTAGGAAATAGAAGAGGGGCAGTTGTAGCATTAGACCCTTCTACTGGACAAATACTAGCAATGGTATCTAAGCCAACTTATAATCCTAATGATCTTGATGGAGCAATGGCAGCAGCAAATGCAGGTACAGCAGAAGAAAGTCCTCTTATTAATAGAGCAACTTCAGGGCTTTATGCACCAGGCTCTACATTTAAGACTGTAACAGCAGCAAGTGCATTAGAAAATATATCAGGAATCAAGAATAAAACTTTTGAAGATAATGGTTCTCTTCAACTTAGTTCTACTCAATCCTTATCTAATGATAGTGGAGAAGTAAATGGAGATATCGACTTAGAAACAGCTTATGTTAGATCAAGTAATGTTGTCTTTGGTACATTAGCATTACAACTTGGAAATCCAAAGTTAAAGGCTACTGCTGAACAATTTGGATTTAATAATGATATTCCTACAAATGGTTTTTACTTAAGTAAGAGTACATTCCCAACATTATCAAGTAATGATAAGGGATTAATAGCTCAAACAGGAATAGGACAAAGTAGTATTCTTGCAACTCCAATGGAAATGGCTCTTGTATGTAGCACTGTTGCAAACAACGGAGTAATGATGGAGCCAACTCTTGTAAAAGAAGTTGTAGATAAAGATATGAATGTAATTAAGAAGGTTGATGCTAAAAAATATGCTCAGGTGCTATCATCATCTGATGCTAAAACACTTCAAACTTATATGAAGGGTGTAGTTGATGACCATTTAACAGATAAATTTTCAGGACTTAATGCTGCCGGAAAAACAGGAACAGCAGAAAATAGTGCTGGTAAATCACATTCATGGTTTATAGGATTTGCGCCAGCTAATAATCCTAAGGTTGCAGTTGCAGTAATAGTTGAAAACGCAGGATATGGAGCTGAATCAGCAGCACCAGTAACAGCAGCAGTTATGAGAGCTGCATTGAATAGTTAAAGATAGTTATAAGTTATAGGGTGTTTAAGATTGTCTGATTTTAAACACCCTAAAATATTCTAGAAAGGATGGTTTTATGTTTGATTTTGAGTACCAATTAAAGATTTTGCCTGACAGACCAGGTGTTTATTTAATGAAAAATTCTCTTGGTGAAATTATTTATGTAGGTAAAGCAAAAGTATTAAAGAATCGAGTAAGACAATATTTTCAAAATTCTAAGAACCATTCTCAAAAAGTTAGAAGTATGGTTAAAAATATTGTAGAGTTTGAGTACATAGTTACAGATTCTGAAATGGAAGCTTTAATATTAGAAGGAAACTTAATAAAGAAGTATAGACCTAAATATAATATTGCATTAAAGGATGATAAGTTTTATCCCTTCATAAAAGTTACACTTAATGAGGAATTTCCAAGAGTTTTTATGACTAGAAATTTCGTTAAGGATGGAGCAAAATATTTTGGGCCATATACAAATGTTACAGCAGTTCATGAAACTATGAGTCTTATAAGAAAGGTATTTCCTATAAGAACATGTAAGATGAATATTACTGAAGGCATGGAACCTGTAAGGCCATGTTTAAATTATCATATAAAGAAATGTAATGCCCCTTGTGCAGGATACATATCTAAAAAGGATTATAGAGTTATAATTGATGAAATAGTAGATATACTATCAGGCAAAGATAAAAGTATGATTGCAAAATTAAAAGAAGAAATGCAGAAGGAATCAGAAGCATTAAACTTTGAAAAAGCAGCATCTATAAGAGATAAGATATTAGCAATTGAGACCTTAGTTAAAAAGCAAAAAGTATTTAGAGTGGTTGAAGGCGATGAAGATTTTATCAATTTATATAAAGATGAAAAAGATACATGCATTCAAGTATTTTTTATGAGAGAAGGAAAAATTACTGGAAGAGAGCATTTTATGATAGAAAATAGTGCAGATGAAGATGATGGAGAAATTTTAGAACAATTTATAACAAGTTTCTATTCTGGTGCAGCACAAGTCTCAAAAAATATATATGTACCAGTTATTTCAGAACAAGAGCTTTTAGAGAAATTTCTTACAATAAAAAGAGGCTCTAAAGTATGGCTAAAGGTTCCTCAAAAAGGTGAAAAGAAAGATTTATTAGAGCTTGTTAAGAATAATGCTAAATTAACACTAGAACAGTTTAAGGATAAGATATTGATGGAAAAAGAAATAAATTCTACAGCCTTGAATGAATTAGTAGAAGCTTTAGATTTAGAGGAAGTTCCTCATAGAATTGAGGCTTATGATATATCCAATATTCAGGGAACAGATTCTGTAGGAACTATGATAGTTTTTGAAGAAGGGAAGGCTAAAAATAGTGATTATAGAAAATTTAGAATAAAAACTGTTCAAGGTGCTGATGATTATAGCAGTATGCGAGAAGTTTTGACAAGAAGATTTGAACATGGACTTAAAGAAATTGAAGAGATAAAAGAACGAAAATTAGAGTTTTCAAAGGGCAAATTTTCTACATTTCCTGATCTTATTATGATGGATGGAGGAAAAGGTCAGATTAATATAGCATTAGAAGTGCTAGAATCCTTAGGAATAAAAATTGATGTATGTGGTCTTGTAAAAGATGATAAACATCAAACAAGAGGAATAATATATAATAATCAGGAAATAATCGTTAATAGAAATTCCAATTTAATGCAGATGATAAGAAGAATTCAAGATGAAGTACATAGATTTGCAATTACTTATCATAGAAATTTAAGAGGAAAAAATGCATTACATTCTGTATTAGATGATATACCTAATATAGGCAAGAAGAGAAAATTAGATCTTTTAAAAAAGTTTGGAGGTGTAGAGAATATAAAGAAAGCAACTTTAGAAGAACTTATGGATGTACCAAGTATAGATAAAAGAAGTGCAGAAAGCATAGTTGACTTTTTTCAAAAGTAATTTGTACCTTGTTTTCTAGAATGTTATAATTTATACTTAGTTAGTGAGTTTAAACAGAAAAAGTTATTAAGATTTTGAGGAGCTAGATATGAATCAGTATTTAAAATATGAACCTTTATTTAAAAAAATTTATTTAGAAAATGAAATTATGATAGATGAAGATATGAGTAATCATATTTATTTTAAAGTTGGAGGAAAAGCAGATTTTCTACTTACTCCATCTAATGTTGAGCAATTAGCAGAAACAGTAAAGATATGCAAGGAGAACAGTATACCATACTACATTATTGGAAATGGTTCTAATCTTTTAGTTAAAGATGGTGGTATAAGAGGAGTTGTTATTGAATTAACAGGATTAAATAAGATTCAGTCAAAAGGTAACTTTATAAAAGCAGAAGCTGGAGTATTATTAAAAGATGTTTCAGATAAAGCAGTAGAAAATTCTTTAACAGGCTTTGAATTTGCATGTGGCATACCTGGTTCTGTAGGTGGTGCTGTATTTATGAATGCTGGAGCTTATAATGGTGAGATAAAAAATGTGATTTTAGAAGCAGAAGTGCTTGATGCTGATGGTAATATTATAGTTTTAAATAAAGATAAACTTGAACTTGGTTATAGAACTTCAAAGGTTATGCAAGAAAAGCTTATAGTTGTAAGTGCTATATTCCAACTTGAATTAGGAGATAAAGATGCTATTCAAGAAAGAGTAGATGAACTTACAAGAAAAAGAGAAGAAAAACAACCTTTAGAATATCCATCTGCAGGAAGTACATTTAAGAGACCTGAAGGATATTTTGCAGGAAAGCTTATACAGGATGCAGGATTAAAAGGTTATTCTGTTGGAGGAGCAGCTGTTTCTGAAAAACACTCTGGTTTTGTAATTAACAAGGGTGGAGCAACAGCAAAAGATATTTTGGACTTAATAAAACATATTCAAGAAGAAGTATTAAATCAATTTGGTGTTGAATTACATCCTGAAGTAAGAATATTAGGTGAAGATTAATAAGAAAGAAGATGGGTGTGTCTAAAGAATTTGTAATTCAAAAGACACACCCTTATTGTGTTTTTATCTGAGAATTTTAGAAGAAAAATTCTTCTCTTCTAAAATTCTTTTGTTTGCCAATATAATGATTTTTAAAGTAGGTTCTATGATATAATTATAATATATTATTTTGCGATAGGAGGATCAGTATGAGATTTGTTATAGTTACAGGACTATCTGGAGCAGGTAAAACAGAAACAACTAAGAGTCTTGAAGATATAGGATATTTTTGTGTAGATAATTTGCCACCAAAGCTTATACCGAAATTAGCAGAAGCTTGTAGTGGAGGACATATAGAAAAAACAGCATTAGTCATAGATATAAGAGGGGGAATATTCTTTGATGATTTATTTGAATCACTAATGTATTTAAAGAAAAATAATTTCCAATATGAAATATTATTCTTAGATTCAAGTGATGAAGTGCTTATAAAGAGATTTAAGGAAGCAAGAAGAGCTCATCCATTATCACCAGAAGGAAGAGTTATAACAGGAATAGATGAAGAAAGAAAAAAATTAAGAGAGGTTAAAGATAGAGCAGATATAATAATAGATACATCTAAGTATGCAATAAGAGATTTAAGAGGCAAAATCAATGAATACTTTGGAGATATTACAGTGCCTGAAAGACAATTATCTGTAACTGTATTAAGCTTTGGCTTTAAATATGGTATACCTGTAGATTCAGATTTAGTATTTGACGTTAGATTTATTCCAAACCCATTTTATATACCAGAATTAAAGAAGTATTCCGGAACAGATGAACCAGTAAAGAAATATGTTCTTGAACAAACTGAAACAAAAGAATTTATAAGTAAACTTGATGATATGTTAAAGTTCTTAATACCTAATTATATAAAAGAAGGTAAAAGGCAGCTTATAATTTCTATTGGATGTACTGGAGGAAGACATCGTTCTGTTGCCATAGCTAATGAAGTACATGAGCGATTGCTTGAAAGTGGCTTTGATTCTAAAATAGAACATAGAGACATAACTGAGGATCTCCATAAGGGAGTTAAGAAACTATGAGAATAATAGATTGGCTTAAACCTGGTATAAAGGTTAAAAGGTGGATAGCCTTTGGAGTTTTTGGAGTACTATTAATAGCCTTTGGGTTTACAGAATTAGTTACAAGAAGAGTTTATGATACTTACTATAAGGTATTTTATATATGTCTTAATTTAACAGGTATTTTTGTTATATATGTTGCTGTAACTGAAGCAATGAAATCAATTATAGTAATGATTAATAAGGGATATCTAAAAATGTCCCTAGATAGTAAGAAGATAGAAAGTCTTATTTATGAGAAGAGGCTTCTAGTAAAGGGACCTAAAGTTGTAGTAATTGGTGGTGGAACAGGGCTATCTACTATGCTTAGAGGGCTTAAGTATTATACATCAAACATTACTGCAATTGTAACTGTTGGAGATGATGGAGGAGGTTCTGGAGACCTTAGAGAAGACCTTGGAATACTCCCACCAGGAGATATAAGAAACTGTATTTTGGCATTAGCAGATACAGAACCATTAATGCATGACCTTCTTCAATATAGATTTCAAGACGGAAAGCTTAAAAATCAAAGCTTTGGTAACTTATTTTTAGCTGCAATGAATGGAATATCAGATAATTTCGAGGATGCAGTTCAAAAAATGAGTTCAGTATTAGCCGTAACAGGAAAAGTAATACCTGTTACCCTAGATGATATGCAGCTTGTGGCCAGTCTTGAAAATGGTAATACTGTTTATGGAGAATCACAAATACCTGAAGAAGCAATTAAACAAAAATCAAAAATAAAGAGACTTATGATTGAACCAGAAAATGCTGAGCCTTTAGGAAAAGCATTAGAAGCAATAAGAGAAGCTGATGCAATAGTCATGGGTCCAGGAAGTTTATATACAAGTGTAATTTCAAATCTTCTTGTTAAGAAAATCAGTTCTTCAGTACGTAGAAGTAATGCATTAAAGATATATATATCAAATGTAATGACTCAGCCAGGAGAAACTGATAAATTTACTGTATCTGACCATGTAAAGACATTAAGAAAATATGGTGGTAGAGATATAGTTGATTGTGTAATTGCTAATTCAGGAGAGATTCCTAAAAGTGTTCAAGAAAAATATTTAAAAGAGGACTCTATTCCTGTTAAAATTGATGGAAAAGAAATAAAGGAATTAGGAGTGGATTTAGTTTTAGATAATATAGCTAAGGTAAGGAATGATGTTGTAAAGCATGATTCTGATAAACTTGCAGAAGTTCTTATAGATACTATTATGGAAAAGAAATTATTGTATGATAAGAAGAAGATTTTTGAATATATGTACTTATCGCAACGTATTAAAGAGAGAGAAAAAGAAGAAAAGAAAAAATAAATTTTTCTTAAAACCGCTGGAATAATTTTGTTCGGGCGGTTTTTTAAATAATTAAATATTCAATCAAAAGAATTAAATTTATGATATAATTAATTGTTATACGAGTAGGATTAAATATATTAATTTTATAGATAAAAAGGAGAGTCATATGTCATTTTCAGCGAAAGTAAAAGGAGAGATAGCTAGATACTCTGAACTTACTAAATCAGAGGCATTAGCACAAATTTCAGCTATTATGAAAGTTAGTGGGACTATTGGATTTAGCGGTAGTGGACTATCTTTCAAAATAACAACTGAAAATCCTTCAAGTGCAAGATTAATATTTACGCTATTAAAGATTCATTTTGATATACATTCAAGACTAATGGTAAAGAGAAGTAATTCTTTAAAGAAGAATAATATTTACATGGTTGTAATAAATGAAGAAATGGGTGTTAGAAGATTATTACAAGAGACTGGAATACTTACTGAAGTAGATGGAGTTATGAGTCTCAATTATAGAATACAAGAGGAAATGATAAAAACAGATGAAGAAAAAAGAGCTTATATAAGAGGTGCTTTTTTAGGTGGTGGAAGTATAAGTAATCCTGAAAAAACATACCATTTAGAATTTGTAACTCATAGTGAAGAATATGCAATAGACTTATGTAAGCTGATAAATACTTTTAGGCTAAACTCAAAGGTTATACAAAGAAAAAATTCTTTTATCATCTACATAAAAGAAGGAGAACAAATAGTTGACCTTCTAAATATAATAGGAGCACATTCATGCTTGTTAGAACTAGAAAATATTAGAATTATGAAAGAAATGAGAAATAACGTAAACAGGCTTGTAAACTGTGAAACTGCCAATCTTTCAAAGACAGTAAATGCTGCTGTAAGACAGGTGGAAAGCATTAAGCTTATACAAAGAGAAATAGGACTTAAGAGACTTCCAAAGAATCTTAGAGAAGTTGCAGAACTTAGATTGAATTATCCAGATGAATCATTAAAGGATTTAGGTGAAATGTTAGATCCTCCTGTAGGAAAATCCGGAGTTAATCATAGATTAAGAAAAATAGAAAAAATAGCTGAAGAATTACGTACTAGTAAATAAATATTTAAATTTAGGAGATGATGAATTTTGAATGATAAGAAATTCTGCCATCTTCATCTTCATACAGAATATAGTTTGCTTGATGCATCAGGCAAAGTAGATAAATTAATAAAAAGGGCGAAAGAGCTTGGAATGGACAGCATAGCCATAACAGACCATGGAGTCATGTATGGCTGTGTTGAATTTTATAAACAGGCTAAAGCTAATGGGATTAAACCAATATTAGGCTGTGAAGTATATGTAGCTAGCAAATCAATGGATATAAAACGTCCAGATAAAGAAAATCGTACAGCTCATTTAGTACTTTTAGTGAAGAATGAAGTTGGTTATGAAAATTTAATGAAAATAGTATCAGAAGCTTCTATTAGAGGCTTTTATTATAAGCCAAGAGTAGATCATGAATTCTTAAAAGAGCATAGTGAAGGAATAATAGCTTTAAGTGCATGTCTTGGTGGAGAAATACAAAGATATATTTTAGATGATGAATATGAAAAAGCAAAGGAAACAGCTTTATTATATAAAGAGATTTTTAAAGATGGTTTTTATTTAGAAATACAAAACCACGGAATGGAAGAGCAGAGAAAAGTTAATGAAAATAATATAAAGTTATCTAAGGAAACAGGTATTCCTTTAGTTGCAACTAATGATGTTCATTATATAAATCAAAGCGATTCAAAAGCACATGATATTTTAATGTGTATACAAACAGGAAAGACTGTTGATGATGAAAATAGAAGAAGATATGCTTCAGATCAATTTTATTTAAAGTCTCCTGAAGAGATGTGGGATATGTTTTCATATGTTCCTGAAGCTCTTGAAAATACTTCAAAAATTGCAGAAGAATGTAACTTTGATTATAAGTTCCATGAATCTAAACTTCCGAAGTTTCCCCTTCCGGAAGGTACAGATCCTTATGAGTATTTAAGGGATAACTGTTATAAGGGACTTATTGAAAGATATGATGTTTTTAAGGAGTTTACTAAGAAGGAATATAATCTTTCAGAAATACAGGCTCTAGCAGAAAAGAATGAAGAAGCAAAGAGCTATGTAGATAGACTTGAATATGAACTTGGAATCATAAAGCAGATGGGATATGTTGATTATTTCTTAATTGTATGGGACTTTATAAGATTCTCTTATGAAAATGGAATTCCAACAGGCCCAGGTAGAGGTTCTGCAGCAGGTTCTATAGTAGCTTATACCTTGGGAATTACTAAGATAGATCCAATAAAATATAGTCTTATCTTTGAACGTTTCTTAAATCCAGAAAGAGTTAGTATGCCCGATATTGATTCGGATTTTTGTTATGAAAGAAGACAGGAAGTTATAGATTACGTTGTAGAGAAATATGGTGCAGATAATGTGTCACAGATTATAACTTTTGGTACTATGGCTCCTAGAATGTGTATAAGAGACGTAGGAAGGGCTATGAATTACTCTTATGCAGAAGTAGATGTAATATCTAAGATGATTCCTACAGTGCTTAATATAACAATAGACAAGGCGCTAGAAATGAACCCAGAGTTAAAGGAAGCTTACGATAATGATGAGAGAGTAAGAAATCTTATTGATATCAGTAAGAATTTAGAGGGGCTCCCAAGACACTCATCAACCCATGCAGCAGGTGTAGTTATAGCTTCAAGACCTTTAGTTGATTATGTACCACTTCAGAAAAATGAAGAAATGATAGTAACTCAATTTGGTATGACAACTCTTGAAGAGCTTGGCTTATTAAAGATGGATTTTCTTGGCCTTAGAACTCTTACAGTAATGAGTGATGCTGTAAATATAATTAAGGAAAATAGAGGCGTAACTATTGATTTAGATAAAATAGATTTCGATGATAAAGAAGTTTATCATATGATTGGAGAAGGTAAAACTTCTGGGGTATTCCAGTTAGAATCTCCAGGAATGACATCCTTCATGAAGGAATTAAAACCAGATAACTTGGAAGATATCATAGCAGGTATTTCTTTATATAGACCAGGTCCAATGGCTGAAATTCCTAAATATGTTGAGTGTAAAAAGAATCCTGATAAGGTAGAATACCTTACTCCAGAACTTGAAAGCATATTAAATGTTACTTATGGAGTAATGGTATATCAAGAACAGGTAATGGAAATAGTAAGAAAGCTAGCAGGATACTCTCTTGGACGAAGTGACCTTGTTAGAAGAGCTATGTCTAAGAAGAAACATAAGGTAATGGAAGAGGAAAGAAAAAACTTCATACATGGTATTGTTAATGAAAATGGTGAAGTAGAAGTACCTGGGTGTGTGAGAAATGGAATAAGTGCAGAAGTAGGAAATAAGATATTTGATTCCATGATGGATTTTGCATCTTATGCATTCAATAAAAGTCACGCAGCAGCCTATGCGGTAGTAGGATATGAAACAGCATTTTTAATGAAATATTATCCTGTTGAATATATTGCAGCTATGCTTAACTCTGTTATGGGGTCAAGTGAAAAAGTTGCTCATTATATAAAATTTGCAGAAAGTCAAGGGATACAGGTTCTTCCTCCAGATATAAATGAAAGTTACTCAAAGTTTACAGTAAAAGGAGATACCATAAGATTTGGTATGGCTGCTATAAAGAACGTTGGAGTAAATGTTATTGAAAGTATAGTAAGGACAAGAGAAGCTAAGGGTGAGTTTACTTCCTTGGAAGATTTTGTGGATAAAATTGATATTTCTGCTGTAAATAAAAGAGCAGTTGAAAGTTTAATAAAAGCTGGAGCATTAGATTGTTTTGGTGTATTTAGATCAAAACTTTTAGGTGTATATGAAAAAGTAATGGATGGAACAGCTAATGAAAAAAGAAGAAATATAGACGGGCAAATGAGCTTGTTTAGCTTTGATGAAGGTGAGTTAAATATTCCTAAGATTTCTTATCCAAATATAAAAGAATTTAAAAAGATGAATTTATTAGCTATGGAAAAAGAAATGACAGGATTATATTTATCAGGACATCCATTAGATGAGTATAAAAAGAGCTTAGAGCTACAAACTTCAACCACTATAGATACAGTATTTAAGTCTTATGAAATGATTCAGGAAAGTATTTCAAATGATATGGATGGAGAAAATTCAATTCAAGAGGAGTCTTTAATAAATGATAATGATACTGTTATTATGGGTGGAATATTAACTGATGTTAAACAGAAGGTAACAAGAAATAATACAATTATGGCATTTTTAACTCTTGAAGACTTATCAGGATCTATTGAAGTAATAGTTTTTCCAAGAACTTTAGAGAGACTTAGAAATTTAATTAAGCCAGATTCAATAGTTAGAATAAAGGGAAGAATAAGCATAAAAGAAGATGAAATGCCAAAGCTTATATGTGAAACTATAGAAGGCTTAGAAAAGATTAATTCTGAAAAATTATATATAAGAGTAAATACTGAAGAGGATGTTAGAAATATAAATAGAGAAATAAAAAATTTAATATCAGGTTATGAAGGAAATACTGCTGTTTATATATTTGAATCAGAAAGAAGACAGAGTTTCAGATTACAAAAAGACAGATGGATTGATTCGGGAAGCGGTATTGTTGAAATATTAAAAGATAAATACGGCGAAGAAAATGTTAAGCTAGTAGAGTAGTTAAGAACTTTTAAAGGAAATATTTCTTTAAAATAATTATTTGCAAAATAAAAATATATTTTGTGAAAAAAATAAGAAATATTTCCTTTTTATTTTTTAATTAAGTAAAAAAGATGCAAAAAATAATAAAAAAGTAAATGAAAATTGTTACAAAAATTAAATGATAAAAAATATTTAAATAGTATATAAAATATTTTAACCTGGGGTATAATAGATTTAAGGTAAGCTATATATAAATAACGAGTTTTTATGTCAAGAAGTTGTAAAAGTTACGCAATATCCATTGATAAATCTTCATAATTTTTGTACAATAGAATACGGTAATTGATATGTGGATGGATATAACATATATGGGACGAATATTGTCCCAGTGGTGTGTAAGGAGGAACGATTATGAAAAAAATAGCTATTTTAACAAGTGGAGGAGATGCTCCTGGAATGAATGCTGCTATCAGAGCAGTTGTAAGAACAGCTTTAGATAATGGCATAGAAGTAATGGGAGTTAAAAGAGGATATGCAGGGTTAGTTAATGGGGAATTATTCAACATGGACAGAACTTCTGTATCTGATATAATCCAAAGAGGTGGAACTGTTTTAAGAACAGCTAGACTACCTGAATTTAAAGATGAAGAAGTAAGAAAAAGAGCTGTTAAAATTTTAAAAGCGTATGGTGTTGATGCACTAGTTGTTATTGGTGGAGATGGTTCATTTACTGGAGCCAAGCTTTTATCAAAACTAGGTGTAAAGACAGTAGGTCTTCCTGGAACTATCGACAACGACTTAGCTTACACTGATTATACAATAGGCTTTGACACAGCATTAAATACTGTAATTGATGCAGTAAACAAGATAAGAGATACTTCAACATCCCATGAAAGAGTTTCAATAGTTGAAGTAATGGGTAGACGTTGCGGAGACATAGCTTTATATGCAGGACTTGCAGGTGGAGCAGAAGCTATATTAGTACCAGAATTAGGATTTGAAAAAGATGCTTTATGCAGAAAGATTCTTGAAGGCAAAGCTGCTGGAAAGATGCATAACTTAGTAATGTTAGCAGAAGGTATCGGCGGTGCTTTTGAATTAGCAAAGGATGTAGAAGATGTTACTGGAATAGAAACTAGAGCTACAATATTAGGACATACTCAAAGAGGTGGAAGCCCAAGCGTGTTCGATAGAGTATTAGCTTCAAAAATGGGAGCTAAAGCTGTAGAAGTTCTATTAGAAGGTAAAACATCTAGAGTTATAGGTATAAGAGAAAACAAAATCATAGATGATGATATAGATGAAGCATTAGCTATGGAAAGAAAGTTTGATCAAGAATTATACAATATAGCAGAAGTATTATCAAAATAATTAGTTATAATTTTAATTTATTATAAATAAAGGTGAATTTTTAGACAAAAAAGGAGTGTATTTTTCATGAGAAAAACTAAAATGATCTGTACAATTGGACCAGCTAGTGAAGATGTAGCAGTATTAAGAAAGGTTATAGAAGCAGGTATGAACGCTTCAAGACATAACTTTTCACATGGTGACCATGCTGAACATGGTGGAAGAATAGCAAACGTTAAGAAGTTAGCTAAAGAACTTAACAAAGAAATAGCTATCATTCTTGATACAAAGGGACCAGAAATAAGAACTGGAAACTTCGAACCAAGCAAAGTTGAATTAGAAAAAGGTTCAGACTTTACAATATTCGTAAAAGAAGACGTAGTTGGAGATACAACTAAGTGTTCAGTATCATATGACGGTTTAGCAAACGATGTTAAAGCTGGAGATACTATATTAATAGATGATGGTCTAGTAGGATTAACTGTTAAATCAGTAGAAGGAAACCAAATACACTGTGTAGTTAACAATACAGGTCTAGTAGGAAGTCACAAAGGAGTTAATGTTCCAGGTGTTTCAATAAAATTACCAGCATTAACTGAAAAAGATGCTGACGACCTTAAGTTTGGATGTGAAGTAGGAGTAACTGCTATCGCAGCTTCATTCATAAGAAAAGCTGACGATGTTCACGCTATAAGAAAAGTATTAAAGGAAAATGGCGGAGAAGATATATTAATAATTTCTAAGATAGAAAACCAAGAAGGTGTTGATAATATAGATTCTATATTAGAAGCTTCTGATGCAATAATGGTAGCTAGAGGAGATTTAGGTGTTGAAATCCCAATGGAACAAGTACCAGCAGTACAAAAAATGATCATCAAGAAATGTAACGAAGCAGGTAAGCCAGTTGTAACAGCAACTCAAATGCTTGATTCAATGATCAGAAACCCAAGACCAACAAGAGCAGAAGTATCTGACGTTGCTAACGCAATCTACGATGGTACAGATGCAATAATGTTATCAGGAGAAAGTGCTAATGGTACATATCCAGTAGAAGCAGTTTCAACAATGGCTAGAATAGCTGAAGAAACTGAAAAGGGCTTAAAATATCAAACAGCTGTATCTTCTGCTAAGAACCATACACCAGCTATATCAGGTGTTATATCAAGAGCTGCTTGTAACGCTGCTAACGAATTAGAAGCTGCTGCAATAATCTCTTCAACTCAAAGCGGAGCTACTGCTAAGAGATTATCAAACTGCAGACCAGAATGTCCAATTATAGCAATTACACCATCTGAAACAGTTGCTAAGCAATTAGCATTCTCAAGAGGTGTATATGCAATAGTTGCTGACAAAATGGAATCAACAGATGAAATGATGGCAAAATCAATTGCTATAGCTGAAGAAAATAACTTCGTTAAGAAAGGTGATACAGTAGTATTTGCTGCTGGAGTACCAGTTGATAAGACTGGTGCAACTAACTTAATGAAGGTTAGTGTTGTAGAATAATATTCTGTTTATTAAACTCTGAGCTTATGCTCAGAGTTTTTTTGGTTTAGGAAAGTTTAAAATTTTCAAGAAAGCAAAACATGATAAATAGGGACTTTCAGCTATCTAAAATTGTAAAAATATTAAAAAATTAATTATGTACTTGTTAGGCTCAATTACAAATAAAACGATAAATGAAGCTAGCTATTTCAATATAGATGGACACCCTTTAAATTTTTCTGTCGATATTAAGAAAAGTAAGAACAAAAAATGTAGATGATAAAAGATGTTTTTACTAAAAATATAGTGTAAAAAGTATATTGGAAATACTTTTACTAAAAATTACATGTTTATTAGAAATTTATAAATTTATATAGTTTTTTAGATGAAAAATATAAAAGAAAAAAGCTTATATTTGCAACAAGTATTTACAATATTGTATAAATGTTGTAAAATATATTTGTACCTATAAGTGATAGAGTTAAAAAGTTTATTAAACAGGTATATGATATATTATATCAGTAATGAATAATTAAATTTCTGGGGGGAAATTTAGTTGTTTAAAGCTATTTTGTTATGAAACAAAGGAGAGGGAAACTAGTACCTAAATAAAATTATAATTGTGTTGTTAAAATTTTATATTTATATTAGGTTGAGAAAAACATGAGAAAAAGAATATATTTATTAGATTTAATGGCTAGTCATCAGTTAGGAGGCGTAGAAGCGTGTCGGTAAAGTATAAGGAAATTGCTAAATTAATTGAAAATGCAATAATACATGAGGAATATGCAAAAAGTGCTAAGCTTCCTACTGAAGAAGAGCTTATACAACAATTTCAGGTAAGTAGAAACACTATTAGAAAAGCAATTGGGTTATTAGTTGATAGAGGATATGTTTATCAGGTACAAGGTAGTGGAATATTTATTAGACAAAGATCAAAAGAAGGTTATATTACATTAGGTAATATGAGAGGTCTTACTGGAGATTTTGCATCTAAAGTCATTACTACTAAACTATTAACATTAGAACAAACCAAAGCAGATGAAGAAATTGCACAGAAGATGAGGTGTGCTGTTGGAACAGATCTTTATCATGTGAAGAGACTTAGATATTTAGATGGAGTTAATTTTGCAATAGAGTGTTCATATTACAATAAGAATATCATACCTTACTTAAATACTGATATTGTAGAAAAATCTATATATTCTTATGTATTAAATGATTTAAAGCTCAATATAGGCTTTGCAGATAAAATAATATATTGTGATAAATTGGATAAAAAGCATAGTGAACTTCTAAAATTAGAAGAAGGAGACCCTGCAACTATAATTGAAGATACGGTATTTTTAACAAATGGATTAATATTTGACATTTCCAAGGTTATTTACAATTATAAATTGGCAAAAATGTTAAGCTTAGCGAATTACAAATAAAAAGTTAACAAAAAGTTTACAATTAGTCCTTATGATATTAGGATATAATGTATATTATCGGCTCAAAAGAGTCATAATTTTATTAAGGAATTAATTGGCAACTGATTCTGAATGGCACCTTATAATGGGTGCTCTTTTTTTGCATTTAAATTCATTATTGAGATAAAATAATACAATAATGAGTTTAAAGTTATTATGTGATATAATTTATTGAAGTTAATAATAAAGGGTGATATAAAATTGATTGAAAAGAATAAAGAGTATATTTTAGATATAAAATCTCAAGGATACGAAGGAGAAGGTATAGCAAAAATAGAAGGATACCCTATTTTCGTTCAAGGAGCACTAACAGGAGAAAAAGTTAAAGTAAAGATAGTTAAAGTTAAAAAGAACTATGCTTATGGAAAGCTTGAAGAAATAATTGAAGCTTCAAATGATAGAGTAGAACCAAAATGTCGTTATTTTAAAAGATGTGGAGGCTGCTCTGTGCAGCATATGACTTATGAAAAACAACTTAACTTTAAATGGGAAAGAGTAAAGGACTGTATATCTAAGATAGGAGGACTATCAGAAGATATAGTTAAATATCCTCTAGGTATGTCTGAAAATCCATATAGATATAGAAATAAAGTTCAACTTCCAATAGGAAAAGTAAGTGGTGAAGTTGTTATTGGATTTTATGCTCCAAGAAGCCACAATATAATAGATATAGAAGAATGTTTAATTCAAGATGAAGTAGCTGATAAAGTAAGAGCTATAACAAAGGAATGGATAATTAAAAATAACATAGAACCTGCTACAAGAGATGGAGAGTTTTATGATAAGGGTATATTAAGACATGTAATGATAAGAAAGGGATTTAAAACAGGAGATGTGATGGTTGTGCTAGTAGCATCTACTAATAAAGTTCCACATTTAGATGAGTTTGTAGAAAATATAAAAACACGTATAGACAACATAAAGAGTATTGTGCTAAATGTTAATCCTAAAAATACAAATGTTATTTTAGGTACTGAATGTATAACTCTATATGGACAGGATACAATTCAAGATTACATAGGTGACTTTAAATTTAATATATCACCATTATCATTCTTCCAGGTGAATCCTATTCAAACAGAAGTTTTATACAATAAAGCTTTAGAATACGCTAAGCTTACAGGAAAAGAAACTGTATTTGATGCTTACTGTGGAACTGGTACAATAACTTTATTTTTATCTCAAAATGCTTCAAAGGTATTTGGTGTAGAAATAATAGAACCTGCAATAGTTAATGCAAGAGAAAATGCACGTCTTAATGGCGTTCAAAATGTGGAATTCTTTGTAGGAAAATCAGAAGAAGTAATTCCAGAGCTTATAAATGATAATGTAAAAGCTGATGTTATAGTTGTAGACCCTCCAAGAAAGGGATGTGACCAAAAACTATTAAAGGCTATAGGAGAAACTAAACCAGAAAGAGTTGTATATGTTTCATGTGATCCAAGTACTTTAGCTAGAGATTTGAAGATCCTAGATGAGTATGGCTATAAAACTGTAGAAGTGCAACCAGTAGATATGTTTCCACAAACAAGTCATATAGAAAATGTGTGTTATCTTGTTCGTAAATAAAAAATAACTGTATAAAATCTTTGTGAGGAAGATAGATTTTATACAGTTAAATTATACATTAAATTAATTAATACAGGTTAAGTGTAAACTAGGAGGAGTTAAAATAAATATAGTGAATAGTCAAATTTAACTTGGGCAGTTATATTGATGTATATCTCAATAAAACACTACATAATATTTTAACCAATTAACCTGTGGGGAATTGCTTAATTTAATATTAAATATAGATAATTATATATTTTGTGCTTATAGTAAAGAGTTACTTGTATACTTGAATCTGGTGGGTGAATAATTCTGTACAACCAAAATAAAGCAAATATTAAAAAATATGTAATTATCTTATATATATATATATAATAGCGTATTAAAGCTAAAGAGTAAATGAGAAAGTCGTGAAATAGAAAATTTAAGGCGTGAACTTGTATACTAATTTTTAGAAGAAGATTTTAGCCTATTAAACGAAAAAAATTTAATATTTGATATATATATATTACGAATAAAATTGGAAAACAGTAAAAAATAGATGAGGAGATAAATAATGAATAAAAATAGTATTGAAATGATGAAAAAACTTATTGAAGAAAAAAAGAACAAGAGCAATAATACAAAAAATACTATGAGAGCTAAAAAACAGTTGGAAGCTTTTCTAAAGGTGTTAAAGGAAGCAATAATGGTGGGGGATTATTTCTTAGAAAAAATAGAAATAATAATGCTTATTATATCTTTTATTACTCCTAAATCATCTGCTAAATTATCTTTTACTTCAATAGCTTCTGCAGTTACTTCTGTTAGAACTTCACTTACATTTTTTATATTATCAGAAATATCAGGAAGATCACCACATAGCTTGTTTATATTAGATTTATTAGTTGATATAATATCATTTAAAGATGATATTAAGCCAGCAAATCTACGTAAAACGATAATTATATAGATAAGAGCAATGAAACCCATTATTCCTACAATTCCCCAAAATAAATTATATAGGGATATGTACATTAGTTTTCACCTTCAATTTTAGTTTCAGCTTTAGCTTCAACGTTAACTGATTCTTCTTCTTGTCCTTCTTCAACAACTACATCAGTATTTTCTTTTTGTTTTCTCTTTGATAAATATGAAGAAATCTTTTCCTTAGCTTCATTAATATCAGATTTTCTCTTATCAACTCTTCCAGAAATATTCTTTTTAACATCAGATGTTTTATTTGAGATAGTTTCTTGAACTTCCTTAGTTTTATTAGAGATATCATTTCTTGTTTCTTTTCCTGATTTAGGTGCAAGAAGTACTCCTGCTAATGTTCCAGCAGAAGCTCCTAGAACAGTTACTCCAGCAACTTTAGCTTTTTTAATATTTTCTTTTCTCTTTTGTTCTCTTTTCTTTTGCTCAATAATTTTTTGTATTCTCATAAATATAACCTCCATAGTCCAATGTTTAAAATAATTATAGCAGGGCTAAGAAAAATGTTCAATATTTTCCTTAATTATATTTAAAATTTATGAAAATAGGAATTAAATGCAAGAAGATGTCGATATACATGTGATTGACAAAAGAAGGAAATGATTGTAGTATATATTTGTAAAATAAAAAAATAAGAATTCTTCGGGGCAGGGTGAAATTCCCTACTGGCGGTACAGCCCGCGAGCTATAATAGCAGATTCGGTTAAATTCCGAAGCCAACAGTAAAGTCTGGATGAAAGAAGAGTATATAATTTTCATTGTAAAATACGTTATGATTTTATATATTGGCTCTGAAATAATATTATTTCAGAGCCTTTTTAATTATAAAGTAGGGCTTCGAATTTTAAGTTCGGGGTCTTTTTTAGTGGGGAGTGAAAAGGATGGATGAAAAATGGATGAGAATTGCTTTAGATTTAGCTAAAAAGGGAGAAGGTTTTGTTAATCCTAATCCTATGGTTGGAGCAGTAATAGTAAAGGGCGAAAGAATAATAGGAGAGGGGTTTCATACTAAATTTGGACAAGAGCATGCTGAAGTAGAAGCTATTAAAAATGCATCAGAATCAGTTAAGGGAGCAACTATATACGTGACATTAGAACCCTGTTCTCATTACGGAAAAACTCCTCCGTGTGCAGATTTGATAATAAGTAAGAAATTTAAAAGAGTTGTTGTTGGTACATTAGATCCTAACCCTTTAGTAGCTGGGAGAGGAATAAACAAAATAAAGGCTGCAGGAATAGAAGTTACAGTTGGGGTACTAGAAGATGAATGCAGAAAGATTAATGAAGTATTCCTAAAGTATATAAAAAATAAAGAGCCCTTTGTACTTATGAAAAGTGCAGTCTCTCTTGATGGAAAGATAGCTACATCAAAGGGAGAATCTAAATGGATAACATCTGATGAGGCAAGAAGAAAAGTTCATGCATCTAGAGGAAAATATGCAGCTATTATGGTTGGAATTAATACTGTTTTAGAGGATAATCCAAGTCTTACCTGTAGATTAGAAGGAAAGAAGAGTCCTATAAGAGTTGTAATAGACAGTGCTCTTAAAATTCCTTTAGATTCAAATATAGTAAAAACGGCTAAGGAAATTCCTGTAATAGTAGCGTGCACAAAAAAAGCAAATGAAGAAGTTATAAGAAAGCTTGAAACTTTAGGGGTAAAGGTTATTGCAACTAATGATAAAGAAGGTAGAGTTGATTTAAAAGAATTAGTTAAAAAAATTGGAGAAATGAATATAGATAGCATTTTACTTGAAGGTGGAGGAACATTAAACTATTCAGCATTATCAGAAGGAATTATTGATAAGGTTCAGTTTTATATAGCACCTAAGATAATAGGAGGAATTAATTCAAAAACATCTGTAGAAGGTATAGGAATAGATAAATTAAAGGATGCATTTAAGATAAAGATTAGTGAAGTTTCTAAGATTTCAGATGATATTTTCATAGAAGGTTATGTAGACAGGGGGGAGTAATATATGTTTACAGGCATAGTAGAAGAGATTGGAGTAGTTTTAAATATACAAAAGGGTGAGAAATCAACAAGCTTATTAATAGAAGCTAAAAAGGTAATAGAAAATACAAAGGTTGGAGACAGTATATGTACAAATGGTGTATGTCTTACAGTAACAAGAATAACTGATAATTATATGGATGTTGATGTAATGCCTGAAACTCTAAGAAGGACAGACCTTGGAAAACTACAGGTAGGAAGTAAGGTTAATCTTGAGAGGGCCTTAACTCTTAACTCTAGACTTGGAGGACATATAGTTAGCGGTCATATTGATGGTGTTGGAACCATTTCTCATATAGAAAGAGAAGATAATGCAATTTGGTTTAAGATAGATGCACCTATGGATATCTTAAGATACATTGTGGAAAAAGGTTCAATAACTGTGGATGGAATTAGCTTAACAGTTGCATATGTAGATGAAAAAAGCTTTAAAGTATCAATAATTCCTCACACAGCAGAAGAAACAATTCTTATTACTAAATCAGTAGGAGAAGAAGTAAATCTTGAGTGTGATATCTTAGCAAAATATATAGAAAAATTAATTAAGCCTAAAGAAGAGGTTAAGAGCAGTATTTCAGAGATAGATGAGAAGTTTTTAATAGAAAATGGGTTTATGTAAGGGGAGGATTAAAATGTATAAGTTTAGCACAATTGAAGAGGCAATAGAAGATATTAAAAATGGAAAAATGATAATTGTCATAGATGATGAAGATAGAGAAAACGAAGGAGATTTAATTGTAGCAGCAGAGAAAGCAACTCCAGAAGTAATAAACTTTATGGCTAAGTATGCAAGAGGGCTTATATGTATGCCTATGGAAGGTGAAATTCTTGATAAGTTAAAAATAGGAGATATGGTTAAAAATAATACTGATAATCATGAAACAGCTTTTACAGTATCAATAGATCATGTAAGTACAACAACAGGTATATCTGCTTTTGAAAGATCTCATACAATTATGAAAGCCATAAGTGATAGTGCAAAGCCTGAAGACTTCAGAAGACCAGGACATGTATTTCCATTAAGAGCTAGAGAAGGTGGAGTATTAGTAAGACAAGGACATACAGAAACAGCTGTTGATTTGGCTAAACTTGCAGGGCTTAAGGGGGCTGGAGTTATATGTGAAATCATGAAAGATGATGGAACTATGGCAAGAACTAATGATCTTATGGAATTTGCAGAAAAGTTTCAATTAAAGATAGTTACAGTAAAAGATTTAGTTGAGTATAGAAAAAGAAAAGATGACTATTTAGAAGTTGCAGCAAAGGCAAAAATGCCAACAAGATATGGTGAATTTATGATATATGGCTTTGTTAATAAGATAAGTGGAGAGCATCATGTAGCTTTAGTAAAAGGAGATATAAGTGGAGATAAACCTATATTAGCAAGAATTCATTCTGAATGTTTAACAGGTGATGCTTTGGGTTCTAAAAGATGTGACTGTGGTGAACAATATGATGCTGCCATGAAAAAAATAGCTGAAGAGGGAGAAGGAGTTCTTCTTTACATGAGACAGGAAGGAAGAGGAATAGGACTAATAAATAAAATTAGAGCCTATGAACTTCAAGATAAGGGATATGACACAGTAGATGCAAATTTAGAATTAGGTTTTCCTATAGACATGAGAGAGTATGATTTTGCAGCGCAGATTTTAAGAAATTTAGGAGTAAATAAAGTAAGACTAATGACTAATAACCCAGATAAAATAGAAAAGCTAGAAAGTTATGATATAGAGGTTGTAGAAAGAGTTCCAATTCAAATTAAAGCCAATAATAATGATTTATTTTATTTAAAAACAAAGCAAGAAAGAATGAACCACATAGTTGACTACTAATTAAGATTATAGAATTTTAAATTAAATTAAGGATAGATTTTAGGAGGAAAGAAAAATGAAAGTTTATGAAGGTGAGTTAGTTGCAGAAGGATTAAAGATAGGAATAGTAGCATCAAGATTTAACGAATTTATAGTATCCAAGTTATTAGGAGGAGCAGAAGATGCACTTTTAAGACATGGAGTTAAAGATGAAGACATAGAGGTAGCATGGGTTCCAGGAGCTTTTGAAATTCCATTAGTAGCAAAGAAAATGGCAGCTTCAAAAAAATATGATGCAGTTATATGCTTAGGCGCTGTTATTAAAGGAGCAACATCACATTATGATTATGTATGTGCAGAAGTTTCAAAGGGAATTGCTCAGGTATCATTATCACAAGAAACACCTGTAGCCTTTGGAGTAGTAACAACAGATACTATTCAACAAGCTATAGAAAGAGCAGGCACAAAAGCAGGAAATAAGGGATATGATGCAGCAGTAACAGCTATAGAAATGGCCAATCTTTTAAGGAACCTATAAAAATAGTAGGTATAAATTTTAAGATTAAGAATACTAATTAAATATGGTTATTTATAACATATGTGATAAAAGAGCCTGTATGTCAAAGTTGATAATATAGGCTCTTTTTAATTAATAAGCAATAAATATGTTTGGAGGTCAGTATTTATGGTAAGAGGTGCAGGGGTTTTAATGCATATATCTTCGCTTCCTGGTGATTTTGGTATAGGAACTTTTGGAGAAGAAGCATATAAATTTGTTGATTTTCTAAAGAAATCAGGATTTCTTTATTGGCAGATACTTCCTTTGGGACATACAGGATATGGTGATTCGCCTTATCAGTGCTTTACTGCATTTGCAGGTAACCCATACTTTATAGACTTTAATGAACTTAAGAAAGATGGGTTGTTAGAAGAAAGAGATTATATCAATAAGAACTATGGACAAAACAAAGAAAGAGTGGATTATGGCGCAATTTACATGGCAAAGTATGAAGTCTTAAAAAAAGCTTATGCAAACTATAATAAGAAGAAAGATGCTTATGAAGATGTTGAAGAATTTAAAGAAGAAAATAAAGAGTGGCTTGAAGATTATTCATTATATATGGCACTCAAGGCTAAGTTTAATTATAAAAACTGGATAGACTGGGATGAGGATATTAAGTTTAGAAAAAAAGAGGCTTTAGAGAAGTATAAAGATGAAGTTGAAGATGAAGTTGAGTATTGGTCATTTATTCAATACTTATTCTTTAAGCAGTGGAAGAAGTTAAAAACTTACGCTAATGATTTAGGAATAAAGATTATTGGAGACATACCTATTTATGTATCAACTGATAGTGTAGAAACTTGGAGCAGTCCTGAAAACTTTAAATTAGATCCAAAGACATTAGAACCTAAAGTGGTTGCAGGATGTCCACCAGATGCATTTTCAGCTACAGGTCAGCTTTGGGGAAATACAATTTATGATTGGGATTATATGAATAAAAATGATTATAAATGGTGGGTTAATAGAGTAAAACAAAATTTAAAATTATATGATGTTTTACGTATTGATCACTTTAGAGGCTTTGAATCTTTCTGGGAAATTCCATATGGTGAGGAGACTGCTATAAATGGAAAGTGGGTAAAAGGACCTGCTATGGAGCTATTTAAGTCTATAGAGGATAAGCTTGGAGATGTAGACATTATTGCAGAGGACTTAGGTTTTTTGACAGAGGATGTTATTAAGTTTGTAAAGGAAAGTGGATATCCAGGTATGAAGGTGCTAGAGTTTGCTTTTGATGGTTCTTCTGAAAACCCATATTTACCACATAACTATGATAAAAAATGTGTAGCTTATACTGGAACTCATGATAATGACACCTGCATGGGATGGTTTAATGAAACAGCAGGGGAACATGAAGTAAAAAATGCAAAATTATATTTAGGGTTAAACAAAGAAGAAGGATATAATTTTGGAATAATAAGAGGAGTATGGGCAAGTATAGCAGACACTGCAATTGCACAGATGCAGGACTTTTTAGGCATAGGAAATGAAGGTAGAATGAATCTTCCATCAAGCATGGGAGGAAACTGGAGCTGGAGAATGAAAAAGGGAAGTATAACTAAAGAACTTACTGAAAAAATAGCAGCATTAAATTATAGATATAGAAGAAGAAAATAGAGTGTACTAGGAGTTCCTTTTAGTTAAGAGAAAAATCTAAAAGGCTCCTTTGTTACATTTATTTACAAAGGGTGCTATGATATAATTTATTATAAGTTTAAAAAATGTAATTAAAGTATATTTTTTACATATTAACAAATTACATTAAAAAGGTATAAGGGAAAGCTGGTAGATGGGTATGAAGAATTATAGAAAGATATTTGAGGTGGCTAATGAGGCGGCTAAGATATCCTTTAAGGTTTTAAGTGAAAAAGGAGAGATATATACATCTGAGGGGTTTAACATAAAAAGTACTTTTGCTAAGGAATCTATAGATGTATTTGGAGAAGAATTTATTATAATTGTTAATTCAAAAGATAAAAGTGTATTACCACTACTTGGACAATTTATTTTATCAGCTATAAGAGAAGAGGTAGAGAAAGAAAATTCATTAATTAAAGATATAATCCAAGGCAGTGATTATTCTAAAAGTGAAATTAAAAGGTTATATCCATTTATGTGCAAGGACTTCATATTGATTGTTATAAGTATAGATAACAGTATAAAAGAATGTATTGCAGTTATTGAAGATGGATATGAATCTGAAGACATATGTATTTTAAATTATAAAAATAATATTCTTATTTTAGGAAATTTAGATGAGCCTTATGAACATGCAGAAAGTTTAAAAGAAACTTTAGAATATAACACAAAAGAAAAATGTGTAATATCATACATGAATGTGTCTGGATATGAGAATTTATCAGATGCGGTTAAAAAGAGTATAAGAAAGATAGATATTGCAAAAAAATATGATATTAAAAATAAGATTATTAATGAAAATTCCATTGAGTTTGAAGCAATATTAAATAGTATTGATTTAAATAAATTATTAGAAGTAGTTAGACCTTATGAAGAGGGATTAGATAAGCTAGATGAAGAAATGATGAAATCTATAGAAACATTTTTGGATTGTGGATTAAATGTAAGTGAAAGTGCAAAGAGATTGTATATTCATAGGAATACATTAATTTATAGAATAGAAAAATTAGAGAGGTATACTGGCTTTGATATAAAAAATTTCAATGAAGCAGTGACATTTAAAATTTTATATACACTATGGAAAGAGAAAAATAAGCAAAAGATTTTTAGATAAAGTTTATAAAATTAATAAGATGTATGGAAGGTGTAATTGAAATGAATAAAGAAAATCTAAAAATCAGTATGTTACGATACTTAAAAGTTAAGTATGGTAAAGGGATAGAGGAAGCTTTAAGTTATGAAATCTTTAATTCACTATCAATGGCTTTACTTGAATTTATAATTGATGATTGGAAGAAAACACAGGAATTATACTTAGAGGGAAAGCAGGCTTTTTACTTTTCAGCAGAGTATTTAATGGGAAGAGCTCTTGGTAATAATCTTATTAATATGGGATGTTACGAAGTAGTAAAGGAATTATTTGATGAACTCAATATAGATTTAAATGAAATAGAGGAAGTAGAAGAAGATGCTGGTCTTGGAAATGGAGGGCTTGGAAGACTGGCCTCCTGTTTTATGGATTCAGCAGCAACTATGGAATTGCCACTAATGGGGTATGGCTTAAGATATAGTAATGGATTATTCAAACAATCTATTAAAAATGGAGAACAGGTAGAAGAAGCTGATAGTTGGCTAAGTCACGGAGAACCTTGGAGTATTAAGAAGGAATCAGAAGCTCAGACAGTTGAATTTTCAGATATAAAGGTTAAAGCTGTGCCTTATGATGTGCCTATCATTGGATATAATACTAGAAATATTAATACCTTAAGGTTATGGAAATGTGAAACTTTAGAAGAGTTTGATTTTGAATTATTTAATAAGCAACTTTATGATGATGCTTTAAAAACTAAAAATAGAGCAGATGATATCACAAGAATCTTATATCCAAATGATTCAATAAGAGAAGGTAAGCTTTTAAGATTAAAGCAACAGTACTTTTTAGTAAGTGCATCAATAAAAGATATAGTAGCTAAGTATAAAAGAAAATATGGTGCTATTACAAAAAGCTTTGCAGATATGAATGCTATTCAGTTAAATGATACACATCCAACATTAGCAATACCAGAACTTATAAGAATATTAATAGATGAAGAGAAAATTGAGTTTGAGGATGCTTTGGATATAGCTGATAAAGTATTTAGTTATACAAATCATACAATACTTGCAGAGGCTCTTGAAAAGTGGGATGTAGATTTAATGGATGAGCTTTTCCCTAGAATTCTTGAAATAATAAAAATGATAGATAGAAGATTTATAGAGGAATTGAAGGGTAAAGATTTTACTGGACCTGAAATTAAGACTTATAAAATAATATCTAAAGGTCAAGTAAGAATGGCAAATATGGCAATTCACATTGGATCTGCAGTTAATGGTGTTGCTTCCCTTCATACAGAAATATTAAAAAAATCAGAACTTAAAAATTGGTATGAATTATATCCAGAAAAATTTCAAAATAAAACCAATGGAATAACTCCAAGAAGGTGGATTAGATTATGTAATTCAGAATTATCTAGTATGATAACTGAATTATTAGGAAGTGAATCTTGGGTTACAGACCTTGCAAAATTAAAAGAGCTAGAAAAGTATGCTGATAACAAAGATATAATAGATAGATTTTTAAAGATTAAGAAAAAGAAAAAAGAGCAACTTTCTGCTTACATTAAAGAAAATGAAGGTATAGAGATTGATCCAGATTCTCTTTTCGATATTCAGATAAAAAGATTACATGAGTATAAGAGACAACTTTTAAATGCATTCTATATTTTAGATTTATATTATAGATTAAAAGATAATCCAGATATAGATATTCCTAAAGTTACATTTATATTTGGAGCTAAAGCCTTTCCAGGGTATGTTAGAGCTAAAACAATAGTTAAGTATATAAATTCCATTGCAAAATTAATTAATAATGATGAATCGATTAAAGGAAGAATTAAAGTAGTATTTATTCAAAATTACAGAGTTAGCTATGCAGAAAAATTATGTCCAGCAGCTGATTTATCAAAACAAATATCAACAGCAGGAAAAGAAGCATCTGGTACTGGAAATATGAAGTTTATGCTAAATGGAGCCCCTACCTTTGGAACTTTAGATGGAGCTAATATAGAAATATTTAAGGAAAGTGGAGAAAATAATAACTTCATATTTGGATTAAAGGTAGATGAAATTGATAATATGAGAAATAGCTATGATGCAAGGAAATATTATAATGAAAATCCATCATTAAAGAGAGTTGTAGATTCTTTAGTAAATGGAACCTTTAGTGATGGTGGAACTGGAGAATTTGAAGATTTATATAATGCTTTGATTAATGAAAATGATCAGTATTTCTTATTAGCAGATTTTCAAAGTTTTAAAGATACTGAAGAAAAAGTATTTAAAGCTTATAAGAATAAATATGAGTGGGGCAGAAAAGGCTTTATGAATATTTGTAATGTAGGAAGGTTCTCTAGTGATAGGACAATAATGGAATATGGAAATGATATATGGCGTATTTCTAAGAAGACGCTTAAGGATTAAAAATAACAAATTTAAGGACTATTGTGCTATTTGAAATAAAAAAAGCAACTAAATATATGTAGTATTAGTATAAAAAACACCTCGAATCAGTCAGTTGTTCTATATTTTTAAACAAAATATAATATATATAGATAAAAAAATGAGAGGTGTAATAATGAAAAGTGAAAAAAGCATGCTTGCTTTTTCTGCTGTAGGGGGATTATTCTTTGCAGTTTTAGGTACAGCATGGGGGATAGTAGTAAAGTCTGATATGATTATGTTTGATGGACTTTATTCATTAATAAGTTTATTTTTATCAATACTAGCACTATATATTTCAAATTATATAAATAAAGCAGATTTTGAGAAGTTTCCTTTTGGAAAAGGTGCTCTAGAACCAATTATGGTAGCAATTCAGTCATTAGTATTGATAGCTATGTGTAGTATAAGTTTAATAAATGGAATTAAAGAATTTGTGGCAGGAGGGAATAATGTTGATACAGGATTAGCGCTAATGTATTCCTTAATATCAACAGTAGGATGTGCATTTTCTTATTATATACTTAATAAAAATGGTAAGAAGGTATCATCAGAAATGGTTAATGCAGAAAGCAATCAATGGCTTATGGATACTATATTAAGTGCAGCAGTATTAATAGGATTTGTTGCTGTAAGCATAATGTCAAAGGCAGGCTATGCTCATTTAACAAGATATGTTGACCCAGTGATGGTTATAATATCATCTGTATTTTTTATAAAAGTTCCTATAAAGACACTCATAAAATGTTTTGGAGAAATTGTAAATAAAAATGCAGATAAAAATATTAATGATGAAATCTATACTATAGTAAAAGATATAGAAGAGGAATATAATTTTGAAGACTCTATTACAAGAGTAAGTAAAGTTGGAAGAGAACTTAGAATAGAAATTGATTTTGTATTTAATGATAATTCAAGATTAAAAGAGCTTGAAGAAATGGACAAAGTAAGAGAAGAAGTTTATATGGGAATGAAAGATATAAAATTAAATAAGTGGCTAAATGTGAATTTTACAGCTGATAGAAAATGGGCTGTGTAGATAAGTAAAACCGTACTGAAGGATAGAACTTTAGTGCGGTTTTTTATATCTTTTGACTAAATTATAGAATTAATTGTGTGGAACTTAAATAATATGGCTTATTTATTTTAAAAAGAGAATAAATTTGTAAACAACAATCTATTTCCAATATTTTACAGCTGAGATATAATATTATGTGAAGTTAAATTTAAAATAAGTGGGGTGACATTATTGATATGCTAAACGTTCAAAGATTAGGAAGAGACGAATTCGAAAGAATAATGAAGAGAAGAAGAATACGTACCTGTATATTCATAGTGTTTATAATAATGTTATTCATATATGTGGTAGGAGTTAAGTCTTATGAATATGCAGTTAATAAAAGTTATTGCAAGTATTTAATTAACATGGATTCAGGAAATTATGATATTGAAAAGCTTAGAGAAAAAAAGGTGAGCTTAGAGAAACAAATTGATATAAAGAATATTGATTATAAATTAGGTAATGATATAGAGGTGGGTAATAAACCTAAAACCTTAATAATTCACCATACTGCAGCAAATGGCCTTACACCAGATAATATAAATGAAGATCATAAGAGTAAGGGGTATGGAGGTATAGGGTATCACTTTTATATAAGAAAAGATGGAAGCATTTATAGGGGGAGACCAGAAGATTATATTGGAGCTCATACTATTGGCAGAAATTACGATAGTATAGGAATATGTGTGGAAGGAAATTTTGAAGATGATGTATTACCTACAGAAGAGGAAAGATCTTTAATATTGCTTTCAGCAGATATGGTAATTAAGTATAATATATCAGATATTATAGGCCATAGAGATGCATATCAAACTTTATGCCCTGGAGAAAATATTTCTATAGAAGATATTAAGGAAAAGGTTAAGGAAGAAATTTTGAAAATGGATAACGAGTACAAGCCTGTAAGTTATTAACATATGCCTGTGAATAATTGTGGATAAAATAGTGCTTAAAAACCACTTCAAACAAGTATTCATCAAGGGGGAGGTTATATGTTGATAAGTTAATGACACCTGTGGATAACTTTAAAAATATATGAAAAAATAATAAAAAAACTTGACACAATATGTATTGCTTGCAAAAAAAACTAACAACAATATAATGAGTATTGCGCAAATAAAGATTATCCGATAAAATTTATTATACATTAACAAAAAACGCAAAAAATTAACAAAATTATTCACAAAAACCTGTTGATAACGGATGTGGATAATGTGGATAAGTGAGGTGCCATTGTGGAATATAACAAGAATATATATGTTGCAGAGTTTATAGAAAGGCCAAATAGATTTAATGCAAGAGTTAATCTAAATGGAGAAGAAATAGTAGTGCATGTTCCTAATACTGGAAGGTGCAAAGAGATACTAATTCCAGGCTGTGAGGTGTTTTTGAGGGAAGAGAATAATCCAAATAGAAAAACAAAATATGATTTAATAGGTGCCTATAAAGGTGATAAAAATATATGTATAGATTCGCAAATACCTAATAAAGTTGTGAAGGAAGCTCTAGAGAATAAAGCTGTGGATAAGTTGAAAAAATATACCAATATATTAAGTGAAAAAACTTTTGGAAATAGTAGATTTGATTTTAAATTATCATCAGATGATGGAGAAGAATATTATTTAGAAGTTAAAGGAGTTACATTAGAGGAAAATGGTAAGTGTAGATTTCCAGATGCTCCAACTGAAAGAGGAAAAAAGCATTTATTAGAGTTAATAGAGGTAAAGAAAACTGGTAGAGGTGCTGGGGTGCTTTTTCTAATACAAATAGAGGATGTTAATGAATTTAGTCCTAATGATGATACAGATCCAGAGTTTGCAAATGCATTAAGATTAGCAGCAAAAGAAGGAGTAGATATATTTGCATATTCTTGTAGTGTGACAAAAACAGGAATAACTTTGAAAAAAACTGTTTTGATTAGATTATAATAAATTTAAAAAAACATCTTTAAAATTCGCTGAAAAATAGTATAATATTCTCCATGATTAAAAACTTGGATGAGGAGATAGAATTGAAGCTGGTGCTACTATATTAAATGTATCTGGAGGACCAACTGATGCAAGTATTAGAGAAACAATACAAGCAGGTGCAAATGCAATAACATATACTCCTAGATCTACTGCTGATATTATGAGAGATATAATGGATAATTACAGATAAAAAATAATAATAGCTTTAAATATAGACCACAGGATTTCTGTGGCTTTTTTAATGCATAGAAAAATACAAAATTTGGACTGTCACTTATATGGAATTATTTTACTTGGCTGTATTTTTAAATAGAGTGATAAGTAAAACTAGCTATTCAAATATAGGTGGACGTCCCTTAAAGTTCGTGCTTAAATAAGGATGTTCTCCT
>NZ_FPBY01000248.1 GCF_900116755.1 Clostridium sp. DSM 8431 | reverse complement strand
ATTCGTGTTTTACAAATGGTTTGTTTGCTATACCCTTTTTTAAAAAATATTATTTTTTAAAATTTACTTGACTATTATTAGCTGGTCTTTTTTATTTATTTTCTTCAAGATAATTATCAAGTATGTATTTTACTGCTTCAACGTAGTTTTTATATCCGCTTTTCTTTAAGATATACTTCATTTTTTCTTTATCATAATCCATATTAAAATAAACCTTGTTATTTAAGAAGTATTCTTTATAATTTTCTAAAATCTCAATAAGATTTTTCTCTTTCTTCTTGTATATCAATTCAATTTGACTTTCATCATTTATATCCAAATCTTCTATTTTAATCTGCATAATTAAGTACATTTTTCTAAAGGAATAACCCTTTTGCCTAAAAGGATATTTTTTCCAATTAATAAATTTTTCTGTAATATCTTTAGGCACCTTAATTCCATTAATAACAATATCAAAGGCTTTGAAATAGTCAGTCATTTTATAAATATAAATGTTTGTATTATCAGAAGCTTCAATATTATCTTCATTTAATAAAAGTCCAGCTTTATTTTTACTTTCTAGTATTTCATCAAAACACTTTATCTTTAAATAAGAAAAAGCATCATTATAAATATCATTTATATATAGTCTTAAATCATTTACAATATTTTCTTTGCATAAAAGCTTTAAAGGTTCTTTAAAATTGCTTTTATAGAAAATAAGAGTTACATTATCATTTTTTTCATCACTAGATAGAACTGATAAATCCTTTATTTTATACACACCACTTTTATATTCAGAAAAATCTAATGATTTAGTAACCTTTACCTGATTCGTAGTAGTAACATAATAAACTTGAGTAGATAAATTGAGTAGAGATTTTATAAGACAACTATCTTGAGTTATATCTTTTTCAAATTTACCATAAACCTTTATTGAAAAAAAATTATTATGAAGATCTAATAAAATAGCTCTCTTTTCTGTATTTTTAATAAAAGAATTAATTATTGTAACTATACTTCTTTTCAAAATAGCATTATATTTACTAAACAAATCTTTTTCAGCCATAAAGTTTCCTTTGATTTATATTAATACAATTTAATATATTATTTTTAACCTTACATTATGCAAAAAAATACCAACTCAAAAAAGCTGGTATTTTAAATACTATAATAAAAGGTTGCCCAAAAAGTCTGTTGCTTTATCTGTCATTGAAAATACTTTTTGATTTTCATTATTATAAAATGTAGTTACATAATCATTTTTAATTAAATATCTTGTTATTTTATAAACAGATTCTTCTAATAAGCTTACCTTTATCTCTCCTCTTAAAAGTTTTTGCATAGTTCTTTCTTCATCAATCTTCTTTGCTATAAAGTTTGAAATTCTGTCTCCAATATATTTAGAATTAAAAACTTCATCTTCTTTAGTAAGGGCAAGACTTATATGTAAAAATATTTCCTTAATAATTACACCCCATTCAAGTTCTATGTCAAAAACTTCATTGTCATCTTTATTTCCTATATATCTGTATTGAATAATAACTTCATTTTCTGTCATAACTCTCTCCTCAAATCCTCTATGTTATTATATATTACCTTTAAAATATAACCTAAAAAACAAAAGCTTTCAACTTATTATTTAAAATTTCTAAAGATTTAAATATAACTCTAATGACTGGTAAAAGTATTAAAGCCACAATAAAGGAAGCTCCACAAATAATAAATACTCTATTATCTAAAGGAATCATTTCTTTATAAACAGCAAAACCATAACCAATAGCTATAACTACTGAAGCAAAAATAACAAGCTTTGCAATGATCCCCAGTACTAAATCTAGTATATAAAATATAAATAAAACAACTGAAAATACTAATATAAAAGGTAAAAATACGATGGATATAGGAATTCTTATAATCCAAGGTAATTTATTTTCACTACTTCTCTCACGTCTAGATACTCTATCTTCATCATAATCAGGTTCTCTTTTAGCACTTCTATTTCTCTTATTACCTTCTTTTGATTTCTTTTTATTTTTTCGTTTATTCTTTTTGTTATACTTAACGCTTCTTCTTTCTCTAGGCTTATCTTCTTCATACTCATCTGAATCACTTATATCTGAATAATAACCATATTCCTCATAATAATCATCTTCATCATCATAATAGGAGTCTTCTTCCTCGTCATCATAATAACTTTCTTCATCTTCTTCATCATCACTATATGAAAAACCAGCCTGCTTCATAGCAAATTTATGAAATTCTTCCTTTGTCATTACTAAAGTATTTTCAGTTGATTTTTTTTTAGTAATACCTTCATAAGCATCCTTTAAAATTTTCTTAAAGGCTTCAGCATTTTTCATATTAACTACATCATTATCAATTTTAGATAATTTTTCTTCATAGGCGGCTTTAACTTCTTCCATAGATGCATCTTTACTAACACCTAAAATCTCATAATTATCCATTTTCAAACTCCCTCGTAAATAAATATATCTATATAATTTTCTACTTTCGAAAATAACATTGATTAAAAAAATAGTCAATAACCCAAAATTAGATTTTTTTCGAGTACCCAAAAACTAATCTTGCATAAAACACTCTCTGTGCTGTCTTTTAAATGATTATTAGGTCAAAAAAGTAACTATAGTTATAAAAATATGCCTAGTTACTTTTATATTTTATATATTTTTTATATTAATCCTAACTTTTCAAATGCCTTATATAAACCATCTTCATCTACATCATCAGTTATAAAGTCAGCCATAGCTTTAATTTCAGATCCACCATTACCCATAGCAACCCCCACATTACAATATTCAAGCATTGGTATATCAATTTTTGCATCACCAATTGCAATAGTATCTTCTGCTTACTCCTTTAACTCCTATATGTCCAAATAGTGCTGTTTCACTAGATCCACTCCAAAAGAGTGGAGTGCCATTTTGCATATTAGGAAAAGATTTTAAAGCCTCTAAGTAATCTTCATAACTATTTAAGGTTATTACCATATAGTTCTTCACAAAATATCATTTCAGGAAATACATCTCTAACTGTAATTTTTTCAGCAGCAGTTTCAAAATTTTCACTTGCAACTAATCCATCATTATTTTCAAGATAAAATATTATTTTGACACAATACTGTCATAATTTATTTATATAATAAATTTATAAAGTAAATAAGATTCATAAGTTATTCTCCAAAATAATAGTTTACATAAAAGTAAAAGGTGCATCTAAATAGCTGAAACTTAGATGCACCTTTATTTTATGGTAGTAATCTTGTTTTTTTATTTATCAACCCCAAGCTTACTATAAATATTAATAGCATGAGACCTATGATAGTGCATTTTTACTCGAAAAATTTTACAGTCAAGTAACCAAACAGAATCCTAAGCTATTTTTAATGACTCAAAAATTTCTTCTATCGGCGTACC
>NZ_FPBY01000043.1 GCF_900116755.1 Clostridium sp. DSM 8431 | reverse complement strand
GGGGGTACATCTATCTTCTATTCAGGAGTATTATACTAAACTATATTAAATTTGGTTAGATTCCTTTTGGAATTTAAATAAAAAACTATTTTAAATTATGAAATGCGTATTTTCCCTATCGGGGCGTAAGCAAAGTAATAGATAAGAAAATTAATATCAATTTAGACATGTAATGTTCGTTAGAATAGTAAATAGTTTTCTATCAAATGTTACAACTAGATTATACAAGGGAGTAAATAAAAGAGAAAACATAAATGTTAATTCAAAGGTGCCAAAGGAAAAGAGAAGAGTGCCTTTTGAAAATATGATATACATAGCAGATGGACCTAGTGATGTTCCTGCCTTTGCAGTAGTTAGAAAAAATGGAGGAAGAACCTTTGCTATTTATCCAAAGAATAATATAAAGGCATTTAAGCAGGTTGAACAGCTTAGAATGGATAATAGAATTGATATGTACTCTGAAGCAGATTATAGAGAAGGAACAACTACATATATGTGGATTACAAATAAAATTAAGGATATAGCTGAAAGAATTTGTTTAGAAGAGAAACATGCAATAAATAGCATTATTTCAAAAGCTCCTAGGCATATAATAGAGTAAATATTTTATGGTTTATTTTAACAATATTTATGGGTATTTTTATAATATGGTAATGATATATAATATTTATAATAATGTTAAAATATAGGTGGTGGGGAATGAAAAAGTGGGTAATAAGCTGTAATCTTAAGGGGAATGATGTATTGCAGAATATTTTAGAAACAGGATCTACTTTTTATGAAACAGCTGAAGATATTAACGTTAATGATGAGGTGTTTGTATACGCTAGGGAACCTTTAAATGCACTATTTTTAAAATGTAGTGTAAAAAAAACTTTAGAAGAAAATATAGATAAGGATTATATTAAGGGATATAATAAAAAAAGAATTGAACTTATACCTATTGAAAATTACTTAAGTGATATTGATAAATTAAGTTATAATAATTTATTATCGTATGGTTTAAAGGATATAAGTTTTGATTGTGAAGTTAATAAAGACTTATTAGAATATCTTGATTCTATAAGGAATGAAAATAATTTTATCTATTAATAATAAACAGATTAAAGTATGAGGATTTAAATTAAAGACTCATACTTTTTATTAATAAAAAATATTTAAATATACGTATAAAAGAAGGAATAAGAAGAATGGACAAAATAAAATTAGTAGATGACTGTAACGTGCCACAATATAATTGTAGTTCTTGTTATAAGTGTACAAGTATTGTTGGTACAAGTATGACATTTGTAAAGAATAGAGGGTGTTGCTGGTATTTTCCTAAGTTTAATATACATGATATACATAGAATGGTTAAATCTAAAGAAGGTCTTGAAGTATTAGAAAGAATTTTAAAACTTCCTAATGTAAAATTATATAATTATTATATTCATGCAAAGGGAGACTTTGATGAAGAAGGGTATAAAAAGTTCTTAGAAAGTGATGAAAGTAAAGAAGAGAAATACGAAGAACATGATGAAACAATGTTCTTTAGAACATGTCCCTTTGTTATAGGGGGAGAAGGCTGTACAATTCCAGCAAGATATAGAAATTATGTGTGTAACTTTTTTATCTGTCCTGAAATAACAGAAAAATTAGAGAAAAAACCAGAATTCTCCAAGTATCAAGAGGAAATGAAGTCTTATGTACACTGGGTTGAATGGGAAAATGAGTCTATAAGGATTATCCTTGAAGAGGAAGGTATAAATCTTATTAATAATTTCGATAGAGTTATAGAAAAATTAAAAGAGCTACCTTTAGAGGAATTTGAATTTAGAAAACTTGATGAAATAGAATATTAAGTCATAGTGAGGAGAATGAGGAAATCATTCTCCTTTAATATTGTAAAAACATAGAATTATATAGAAGAAAAACAATAAAAAGTATTGAAAAGCTGTTGTATACATTGCTATAATTACAATAAAAGTAAAAATAAATAAAAATATACAAAGGAGGGATAACTTGAAAATACTAGCGCCATTAAGTTCTTCAAAAGAAGTTGAGAGAGTTATAAAGGCAGGTGCAGATGAAATATATTGTGGGATAATAGATGAGGAACTTAATATTAAATATAAAATTCCCAATATAAATAGAAGACCTTATTCTACTGCTAATATGAAATCTTTTAAGGAACTTAAAGAAGTAATTGAAAGAAGTCATGAATTTGAAATTCCAATTTATATAACTATGAATGAAACCATTTTTACAGAAGAACACTATAATTTTATGGAAGAAAACTTAGAAAAATTTTGTGAGTACAAGGCAGATGCAGTAATAGTAGCAGATGCAGGAATGCTCCAATTAATTAAGGATAAAGGTTATGATATTAATGTTCATATGAGTACCTGTGCTTCTGCTTATAATTATGAAACGGTTAATTTTTATAAGGATATGGGTGCATCAAGAATTATACTTCCAAGACATATGACAGTTAAAGAAATTAATGAGCTTAAAGCAAAAAATCCTGAGTTAGAATATGAAATTTTAATATTAAATACAAATTGTCAGTATGATGATGGATATTGCACATACGATCATTCATTAGGTAACTATTGTAATAGAAAAGCAGGCTTTCATGGAGGGGGATGTGGTGCAATACAAAATATTAAAACCTATTATAAAAAGGGTGAGTTTGAAAATAAAAAAGCTCCAGATATAGCAAATGAGTATAGAAAGCATCAAAGGTCTTTAGGAAATACCTGTGGAGCATGTTACTTAGGACAATTAAATCTTACAGAAATTGATGCTCTTAAAATTGTAGGTCGAGAATACATAATTGAGAGAAAAGAAAAGGATATTAAATTCTTATCTAAAGTTAGAGAATTAGTTAATAGTACTTCTAATCAAGAATTTATAAGAAATACTGCAAGGGGGTATTTTAAAGAAATATATAATAGAGACTGCATGGAAAGGTGCTATTATTAAGGAGTGTAAGTTTTATGGAGAAGGTTGCATTTATAAGAAAAGTAGAAAATATAGAAAAGGTAATAAATGATTATAACAGAATATACTTTGGAGAAGAGTTTTGTGAAAATCGTCTGCAGAGCACAGCAGAATTTAAAAAAGCTCAAGATATTGCACGTGAAAATAAAAAAAGTATAACCTTTGTATTTCCCTTTTTAACTGATGAAGGAATTAAAGAATTAGATGAAATTTTTGATGCTATAGACGTTAATATAGAAGGCTTTGAAGTTGTAGCAAATGATTGGGGAACTTTATATCATTTAAGAAAGAAGTACCCTGATATGAACATAATAACAGGAAGACTTTTAAATAAGATAAAGAGAGATCCTAGAATAAAAACTGCTGAAGAATTTTTAGAAAAGGAGACTTATGAAATATTTAAATCTAGTAACCTTTTAACAAAAAGTAGTCTTAAACTTTTAGCTTCTAATAAAATAAAGGCTATAGAATTTGATTATCCTATGCAGGGAATAAACTTAAAGAAAAGTGACCTTTTATATTATGTACATTTTCCTTTAGGATATATAACAACAGCTAGATATTGCATAAGTAATCCAGCTGTATATAATCCAGGAAGATCATATAAGTGTACAGCTAAACTTTGTGAAAAAATAACATTAAAAGAGGAGAATGATACTTTTTCTACAAGGGTTTATCAAAAAGGAAATACAGTGTTTTATTACAATAGTTCTATTACTAAAGAAGAACTTTTTGAAATGGGTTTTGATAGAGTTATAGAGCATAATGGATTATAGACTTTTAGTAAAATCACCATCTATTTGTTTAGATAGAAGGTGATTTATTTTTTTATTAAATTTACAGATATTTGAAATATTGAATAAAAAAGTAAATAATAATATAATTTAAATATAAAGACATGGAGGTGAAGAAGTTTTGGAATTTATTTTTCCTGAAATTCAAATTTTAAAATGTATAAAGGAATATGGCTTTCTAAGAAAAAAGAAAATAGTGAGAGAGGGGAAAATTTATATAAGCAGTAAAGATGACATAAATAAAGATAGTAGTGACTCAAATACAAAAAGATATGTTTCATATGCTATGGCTTATGTATATTTGTTTTTCTTCTCATTAATATCCTTAGTAATATTGCTTGCTCCTATATATTTTATATTTGATATAAATAAATTTATTATTAAGGGAACAGTTAATAATACTTGTCTTACTATGCTCTATGTATTTGGAATATTTTCAGGGGCTGCCATGATAATTCCTGCTTTTAGAAAAATTTATGATTTAGTTCCCTGGATGTATTTTTTCGTTAAGGTTATATTTTTTGATTTAATAGTAATGGGAGTATCTTTAAATGGACTTTTTATAATTAATAATTTGGTATTAGGCTTTTTAATTATGATGGTAGTCTTTATTTTATTAAGAACTATTATGTGTATATATATTAATAGATATAATTATACTTATGATAGATATTTTAAAACTTTTGGAAGTCTATCTTTTGCCATTGGTTTTTTAGGTATTATTTTTTTATAATAATATTTCTTATATAAATATTGCAACATAAAAACTTTGGAAATAAATCGTAAAATGTATAATATAATGCTGCAACTATGAAAAATATGCAAATAAGACAAAAAAATAATGATATATGCAAAAAATATATATTCACTAACAAAATAATGTACAATAATATTGTGTTTCGTAAAAGCTGTACAAAACTTAATAGAAGTTAGTAGTTATTATTTTAGGGGAAATGTATTAAGGTGATTCGGAATTATTTGGTACAAGCTTAAGAAACAACCAGTTTTTATAATTTGCAAGTGGAGCTAACAGCCATAATTGTTTATGTAATTTAATTAAATGCAAGGGGAACATTGTAATGATGGCGTTTAATTAACATCATAAAGGTTAAAAAGTTAGAGAATATATACCTGTTGAATTTACGTTTTGGAACAATCCCTTTGGTATGTGGGGGATTGTTTCTTTTTTTAGCTTTAAGGAAAATATAGATAGTTTCATGTAATAACTAAAATTAATCGTAAAATGACTATAATTAGATTTTAAGATTTTATAGAAATAAGATAGGAAAAATAAATTTAAAATTTATTAGAATTTAGATAAAATATAGTAGTAGATTATAATGACATATTAAACGACATAACTAATGATTTTATGATATACGAAAGAAGAAAAAATATAAAATTAGCAATTATAATATTATATTATTAAATGGCGCTCTGCAATATAACGTTTACTGCAGGGTGTTTTTTTATTTATATAGATAAGATAAGGCTAACTTGGAAATAATATTAATATTGACAAAGATAAAGATGAGAATATAATAATCTTATACACCCCATAGGGGGGAGGAGGTAAAATGATGGATAATGAAAGAAAAAAAGCTATGCAATCCCTAAAAACAGCTAGAGGACAAATTGATGGGATAATAAAGATGATAGAAGATGATAGATATTGTGTTGATGTATCTAATCAAATAATGGCTGCTCAATCTTTATTAAAAAAAGCCAATCTAACAATTCTTAAAAATCACATGCATCATTGTGTAAAAGATGCAGTAGAATCTGGAGATTCAGAAGTGAAGATTGAGGAGATGATAGGAATACTAGAAAAATTATTATCAAGATAAGGAGGAGTTAATATGAACAAGAAGACATATGTAATAGAAGGAATGACATGTTCGGCTTGTGCTAATAGAATTGAAAGAGTCGTAGGAAGACTTAATGGTGTAGGAAGCGCTGTTGTAAATTTTGCCACTGAAAAACTTACTGTTGATATGGATAATAATGTGATCAAAGAAGATGATATAAAATCTGCAGTTTCTAAAGCTGGTTACAAATTACTTGATGAAAGTGAAGTTAAACAGGACAGCAAAAAAGATAGCGAAAGCTCAAAAATGTTAAGAAGGTTTATTATATCAGCTGTATTTACAGTACCCCTTTTAATTATTTCAATGGGACATATGGCTGGAATGCCACTTCCAAGTATTATTGATCCCCATGTTAATCCATTAAACTTTGCATTAATTCAAATGATTTTGGCATTAATTGTAATGTGTACTGGAGGAAAGTTCTATAAAAGTGGTTTTAGAAACTTATTTGAATTAAGTCCTAATATGGACTCATTAATTGCAGTAGGTACATTTTCAGCATTTGCTTATGGAATTTTTGCTATTTATAAAATAGTAACAGGAGATTCTGAATATGCAATGCATTTATATTTTGAATCTGCAGCAACAATTTTAACTTTAATAACTTTAGGAAAATACTTTGAAGCAGTTTCAAAAGGAAAGACTTCAAATTCAATAAAAGCATTACTTGGACTAGCTCCTAAAATAGCTACAGTTGAAAGAGGTAAAAAAGAAGTTCAAGTTAAATTAGATGGTGTAAGAGTTGGAGATATTGTTATTGTAAAGCCAGGAGAAAAGCTTCCTGTTGATGGTGTTATAATCGAAGGAACTACATCTATAGATGAATCTATGATTACTGGAGAAAGCATTCCAGTAGAAAAGACAGTAGGAAGTGAAGTAATAGGTGCAAGTCTTAATAAAAATGGATATATAAAGTATAAAGCAACTAAGGTTGGTAAGGATACAGCACTTTCTCAAATAATAAAACTTGTTGAAGATGCTCAAACTACTAAGGCACCTATAGCAAAACTTGCAGATGTAATTGCATCATACTTTGTACCAACAGTTATCTTAATAGCATTAGTTTCAGCTATAGCTTGGAAGATAGCAGGTGAAAGTAATACCTTTGTACTTACAATATTTATTTCAGTACTTGTAATAGCATGTCCATGTGCTTTAGGTTTAGCCACACCAACAGCTATTATGGTTGGAACAGGTAAAGGTGCTGAAAATGGAATATTAATAAAGGGTGGAGAAGCTCTTGAAACAACATACAAAATAGATACTGTAATGTTTGATAAAACAGGTACTATTACAGAAGGTAAACCAATAGTTACAGATATAGTTACAGATGGCATTAGTGAAGAAGAACTTTTAACTATAGCTGCAAGCAGTGAAAAAGGTTCTGAACACCCCTTAGGTGAAGCTATTGTTAAAGAAGCAGAAAAAAGAAATTTAGAGTTTAAAGATATTGATAGTTTTTCTTCAATTCCAGGCCATGGTATTGAAGTTAATATAGAAGGCAAAAATGTATTGTTAGGAAATAAGAAGTTAATGTCTAGTAAGAATATAAATATTGATGATTTACATGAAAAATCAGTAGAGATTTCTAGAGATGGTAAAACACCAATGTTTATAGCTATTAATAATGAAGCAAAAGGAATTATAGCTGTTGCAGATGTTGTTAAGGAAAACAGTAAAGATGCAATAAAGAAACTTAAAAATATGGGTATAAAGGTTGTAATGGTTACTGGAGACAACAAGAATACTGCTGAAGCTATAGGAAAACAAGTTGGTATAGATGAAGTTTTAGCAGAGGTTCTACCAGAAGATAAGGCAGAAGCTGTGGCAAGACTTCAAAAGGAAGGTAGAAAAGTAGCTATGGTTGGAGATGGAATTAATGATGCACCAGCTTTAGCAAAGGCTGATATAGGTATAGCTATAGGTTCAGGAACAGATGTAGCTATAGAGTCAGCAGATATAGTATTAATGAGAAGCGATCTTATGGATGTTGCAGCTGCTATTAAGTTAAGTAAAGCAACAATTACAAATATAAAAGAAAATTTAGGATGGGCATTTGGATATAACATTTTAGGTATTCCAGTTGCTATGGGTATACTACATATTTTTGGAGGCCCATTATTAAATCCTATGATAGCTGGAGCAGCCATGAGTTTTAGTTCAGTATCAGTATTATTGAACGCTTTAAGATTAAAAAGATTTAAAGCTTAAAAAGATTTAAGCTAAAAAGAGGAGGAATTTTATATGAAAAAGGTAATATCAATTGAAGGAATGAGCTGCGAAAACTGTGTAAGACATGTTACAGAAGCTTTAGAAGCTATAGAAGGAGTTAGTAGCGTTGTTGTTAGCCTTGATGATAACACAGCTACAGTTGAAACAGAAGTAGATAACGAAATACTAAAAAATGCAATTGAAGATGAAGGTTATGATGTAACTGACATAAAATAAGTCTATTCGTAAATTGTAAATAAATTCTGAAATTTTTTTATTAAGAAGTTGTTTTCAATTGCTTTTCTTAGAAAAATATGTTATTATCAAGTAGTAGAAATACAAATAAAGAATTAAAGATTTATATAGATAATAATGTTCTCCGTTTAAGGATTCATTTTATTCTAGGGGTCTTTAAACATGGAGGATTTAAATATGGAAGATAAGACTATCGTATGTGTAGACTGTGGTAAAGAATTCGTTTTCACTAAGGGAGAACAAGAATTCTACAAAGAAAAAGGATTCGAAAATGAACCAAAGAGATGCCCAGACTGCAGAAGAGCTAAGAAAGCTCAAAGAAACAACAACAGATAGTTTAAAGCTATCACTAAAAGCAGAAGCAATAACGCTCCTGCTTTCTTTTATGTACTTTATATAATTCTCTATATTACAAATCTTTAATTTATTATGAGGTCCATCAATACCTTAAAGTAAGGTATTGATGGTGATATATTAAAAAGAATAACTATTTTAAACTAGATACTAGCAGCATTTTACATCTTTCTTTAAGCATTTTGTATCTCTTATAGTTTTGTCAATAAGAACTTGTAAAGCTTTTAGATCTTAAGCAACACAACAGATAAGATCTTTTTCACTTTCTTCTAAACAAGTATCTTCAACAAGAAGCTGAGCTAATCTAACAAAAGCTCTTGAAATTACATCGATATCTTGTTCAACATTGCATAATTGATTTAAAATAAATCTAAATAATCTATTAATTTCTCTTTCGATTGCGTCTTCATCACATCTACGCATAGGTCTTCTTTGGAAATTAAGATTTTCTTCTAAACAATCTTCTCTATTATTGTTATTATTATTTTGGCAATAATTATCACAATTGTTCCAGTCATTATAAATTTCATCGTAGTTATTCTTGTCATAGCATTTGTTATTCATATTTATCATCCTCATAATAAAAATTTTATAATTTTTTTAGTCTTAATATACATTATGTTTTTACCAGGAAAAATGATACAAAAAATAATAAAATGGTGTAGACAATTTTAATTAAAGTGATATAATTAAAGTGTCGTCATTTAATGGGGTATAGCCAAGCGGTAAGGCATCAGATTCTGACTCTGACACTCGTGGGTTCAAATCCCGCTACCCTAGCCATAAAAATTATAATGCGACGATTAAAAAGAAGAGAAGCAGATGGGCGGCATCACTACCCATGTTTCTCTTCTTTTTTTGTGCGCAAAAAAGTCAGGGGGATAAGATTTGAAAGAAACACTAAGGGATAAAAACTTTCTAAAGACTATATTTACATTAGCATTACCTATTATAATTCAAAGTTTTATTACTACATCTTTAAATTTAATAGACAATGTAATGGTAGGAAGACTAGGAGAAACAGCTATAGCATCAGTAGGTCTTGCTAATCAATATATCTTTATTTTCTCATTATGTATATTTGGGATTAATTCAGGTGCTGGAATATTTATGTCACAATTCTGGGGGAAAAAAGATATTAAGAATATAAAAACATTTTTAGGTATTGATTTAACAATAGGGTTAATTGCAACAACCTTATTTGCAGCTTTAGCAGCCTTTTGTCCTAAACTAATAATGGGAATATTCTCAAATGATATAGAAGTAATTAATGGTGGAGTAGCTTATCTTAGAATAGTAGCCATAAGCTGTTTATTTATTAATTTTACACAAGGATATTCATCAGCATTAAGAAGTACAGGACAAGTTAAACTTCCTATGTATGGTAGTTTACTAGGAGTACTATCAAATGCATTTTTAAACTGGGTATTTATTTTTGGAAAACTTGGAGCACCACATTTTGGCGTTAATGGAGCAGCTGTAGCTACAACCATAGCAAGATTTATTGAAATGAGCTTTATAATATTATCTGTATATTTAAGAAATAATATAGTTGCTTCAAAGATAAAAGAGATGATTAATTTTGATATTAATATAGTAAAAACTTATTTTGCTACATCATGGTCTGTAATTCTTAATGAACTTATATGGTCTATTGGGTTAAGTACATATGCTGTAGCTTATTCTAAAATAGGAACAGCGGCAGTAGCAGCAATGCAGATAGCTAATACTTTAAATAATATGTTCTTAGTATTCTTATCAGGAATGGCAAGTGCTGCTTCAATAATTATTGGTAACAACATAGGTGCAGGAGATGAAGAGAAAGCATTGGATTATTCGCATAAAATAGCTAAGCTTTCTATATTATCAGGACTTATATTGGGAATCATTGTATGGATAACTTCACCTATTGTTGTAAAACCTTTTAGCGTTACTAAAGAAACAGCAGAAACTGTAGTTAAAGTATTAAGAATAATGGCAGTATTCTTTGTACTTAGATCATATAATATGGTGATGATAGTTGGTGTATTTAGAGGCGGCGGAGATACTACTTATGCAATGGCTCTTCAAGGATGTACAATATGGTTTTATTCTGTACCACTATCTTTTATAGGGGCTATGGTATTTAAGTTCCCTGTAGAAATGGTATTCTTCCTTATATCAACAGAAGATATTATAAAAGCTATATTCCAAACTAAAAGATTAAAAACAGGAAAGTGGCTTAAAAATGTAGTTAGAGTTATGTAAATTTTTTAGGCTCCCACAATATGTTGAACTATCAATCATATTGTGGGGGCTAATTTAATGGCTGTATTAAGAATAAAAGTGATAAAATATGTATTATAATTATAGGTGAAAATTCTATAGAGAGAAGGTTAAAAGAAATATGGAAGTTTTAAAACAAGGGTTTATTTTAACTATAGGTATTATAGGAGTGTTTATAGTATTTGGATTTATTATTGAAGTCTTAAATAAACAGAGCAATAAAGCAGTATATAGAGCCTTTGGGATTCCAGGGCTATATTTAACTTCATTTATTGGAACTCCAGTTCATGAATTTGGACACTATATAATGTGTAAAATATTTCGTCATAAAGTGGGAGAAGTAAGGTGGTTTATTCCTTCAGCTGTAAAAACGGGAGGAGTATTAGGCTATGTTAAACATGGAAGAGGTAATAGTTTATATCAAAGAATAGGAGACTTCTTTATTGGAATAGGACCATTAATAATAGGAAGTTTAAGTGTTGTTTTATTAAGTAGATATCTACTACCAGATACTTTTTGCAGCATATTAAATATGGACAACATTAACTTTAAAGATGTGGTAGTAAGCATATTTTCTATAAGCAATTTGAAAAGTTATAAATTTTGGATATTTATAATTTTAGTAGTATCAATATGTTCACATATGTCACTAAGTTTAGCAGATGTTAAAAATAGCTCTTTTGGTGTAGTAACGCTTTTTGTTATAAATTTAATCATTGCCTTTATAATAGTAACACTGAAAATTGATACTACTGTACTTAATAAGTTGTTATATAACTATAATCTAATATGTGCAATTTTCATGTCTATAGTAGTACTAATAATTTTATTTACCTTATTTATTGCTAGTATTATTGCTCTTATTAGAAGAAGATAAAGAATTTGTACAAGACAAGCTTAAAGCAATTAATCCTTGAGCTGTATAGTAAAGGGATAGATTAATCATAGATAAAAAAGCTTGTGGATAAGGCAAAGAAATTTCAAAGCTTAATACAATATCAGATAGGATAAATAAAATAGATCCCAATATAGCAAGAAAGCAGAACAATTTATTTGTTTTTCTAAACTTAAATAAATGCAGGGATTGTAATGTCATGAAAAATATTATAAAGGAATAAACACAAAAAATTATAATATTATCTCCAGCATTAAGGATATTAGAGAAAATAAAATAAACACCATAAGAACCTATTAAGCTTATTATTACATCTCTAATATAAAAAGAAGTAATACTTAAAAATGCTAATATGTAAAATATGTGACCAATAGCAAAGGAGCTTGCCCCTATTAAAAAGTAATTTTTTATATTAGGTGAACTTAAAACTACATCTCCAACAAGGCCTAAAAATAAACCTATTAGTATAAGAAGGGAATATTTTTTGGTTTTTGGAGATTTTTTAAAACTAAAAATACCACACAGTAGAAAACAAATACTTGAAATAGTTTTGAATAGAAGCTTATCATCAGTTCCGTAGCTAAGTATTGTTTCATAAACAAAATAATACATTGTAAAAAAAGTTAGAATATTCATAAATATAGTATCCTTTCTATAAAAAAGAGTAATTTAAGAATATTCTAACATAATAATTATAATTTACTTATATTTAATTTTAATTTAATTAGTTAAGTACTACTTTTTCAATATTATCTATAGCCTTTTGAACTAATGCATCAATATCTAAAACACTTTCACTCTTTCTCATAGCATCAAGTTTTGGAGCTGTTTTTGGATGTTTTGGAACAAAGATTGTACAGCAGTCTTCGTAAGGTAATATTGAAGTTTCATATGTACCAATTTCTCTTGCTATACTCATAATATCTTCTTTATCCATAGCGATAAGAGGTCTAAATACAGGTCTATCAGCACAGTCAGTACTTACTATTAAACCTTGCATAGTTTGGCTTGCAACCTGACCTATACTTTCACCTGTAGAAACTGAGTCTATATTAAGATTTTCAGCTAATTTACAAGCTATTCTCATCATAAATCTTCTCATAAGGATTGTAAGCTCATCTTCTCTACATTTTTCAATTATATCCATTTGAATTTCAGTAAATGGAACGATATAAAGGTTAACTTGTTCAGTGTAAGATGCAAGTATTTTTGCAAGTTCTTTAACTTTATCTTTAGCTCTTTCTGAAGTATAAGGGTGGCTGTGATAATAAACACAGTTAAGAGCAACACCTCTTCTAGCCATAAGGTATCCTGCAACTGGAGAATCAATACCACCAGAAAGCATAAGCATAGTACTTCCATTAATACCATATGGAAGACCGCCTACAGCCTTAACCTTAGTAGTACTACACCAGATATAAGTATGTTCTCTAACTTCAATATGAACAGCACATTCATAATTTTTAACATCTACAGTTAAAGGCTTTTCAGAGTTGTGAAGTATGTATCCACCAACATCTCTAGATAAATCCATAGAAGAAATAGGAAACTTTTTATTAGCTCTGTTACCTATAACTTTGAAAGTTTTACAGTCAACTTCATTCATACATCTTAAAGCTTCTTGTCTTATAACTTCAATGTCATTTTCAACTTTGTTAACTATACATAATTCAGAAACACCAAAAACTTTTCTTATTCTTTTTATTCCTTCTTCTATGTCATCAACCTTTATGAAGTATCTTCCTTGGTCTATTATTATTTCATATTCTAATCCTTTTAACTTTTGTGAAATATTATTTCTTAGTTTCTTTTCGAATTTATTTCTATTAAGACCTTTAAGAAAAATTTCTGGGGCGTATTTTACTAAAATTAATTTATTCATCTTTTAACTCTCCTTAATAATTTTAATCCTCTTTTTAGAGTATCAATAGTTATATCAACTTCTTCTTTTGTATTATCTGGTGAAAATGAGAATCGGACAGCTCCTTCAATTTCAGCTCTATTTAAATGTAATGCTTCAAGTACATGACTTCCAACAACTCCAGCTTTACTTTTTGAAGTACATGCAGAACCAGTAGAAACGAAAATATTTTCTTCACTTAGATAATGAAGAAGAACTTCGCCTCTTATACCTAAAAATGAAACATGTAATATATATGGTGAAAAATCATCAGTTGAAGGACTGTTTATTTTGATATTATCAATTTCACTAAGTCTTTCAATCATATATTCTTTTATAGTTTTTACTTTATTAAAGTTTTCACTCATAGAATTCATTTTATCTACAGTAGCAGTTGTAAGTCCCATAATACCTGGAAGATTTTCTGTGCCTCCACGTAAACCTTGTTGCTGTTGACCTCCAATTATTTGAGGGATAATATTTGATCCTTTTTTTAAGTAAAAGAAACCTGTTCCTTTAGGACCATTTATTTTATGACCACTAGCAGTTAAAGCATCGATTTTTAATTCTTTAACATCTATAGGAAATTTCCCGAAACTTTGAACTGCATCAACATGAAATTTAGCTCTAGAACTTAAACTTTTAATTGTTTTACCAATTTCTTTTAAATGCTGAATAGAACCTATTTCATTATTAACATGCATAATAGAAACAAGTACTGTATCTTTCGTAATAGCAGATTTTAATTCTTCAATATCTATGAATCCATTAGAATCAAGAGAAAGATAAGTAACTTTAATATTATTATTTTCAAGAAATTTAGAAGTATTTATTATTGAACTATGCTCAAAAGCAGTAGTAATAATATGCATATTTGGTTTACTTAATCCTCTAAGAGCCAAATTATTACCTTCAGAACCACCAGAAGTGAAAATTATTTCATCTTTTGAAGCGTTAATACTTTTGGCAATAGTTTCTCTACAGCTTACAATTTTATCTTCAGATTCCATACCAAGTTTATGAAGTGAATCAGAATTAGCATAGAAATTCTGCATTGTATCAGTCATTGTTTTTATTACGTTATCTGAAGGTTTAGTAGTAGCTGCATTATCAAAATATATATTCATTAACTTTATCACACCTCTAATCAAAAAAACTTATAAATCTTATAACCATACTTAGTATAAATTATCCTAACATTTTATTCAATGTATATACTTGTTAAAATTACAAAATATACAAATAAATGAGCAAATATGTTATTATTAGTTTAAACAATTCCTATGCTAAATATATATATTAATAAAAAATAAATTGGGGGATAAAAATGGACGACGTACCGAGGTTGAATTATTTAATTACACTTTTTATAATGAGTACTATATTTATTAATGTTTTATTTTTACTAAAGGAAATGAAAATTTTAAAGTATATGAAAAACAGAATGGATGAAAACAAAGAAAAAGAAGATATTCTTGATTTTAATAATAAACGTGTTGAGAAAATTATGACTCCAAGAACAGAAGTATATTGTATTGATATAGAGGATAATCTTGAAGATTACATTAATGAATTATTAAATAAAAGATATACTAGAATTCCTGTATATGAAGGTAATATTGATAATATAATAGGTATTTTATATATGAAGGACTTTATTATTGAAGCTAAAAGAAAGGGTTTTTCAAATATAAATTTAAGAAATATACTTATAAAGCCTAACTTTGTGCCTGAATGTAAAAAAGTAAAAGATCTATTTATAGAAATTAAGAAGTCTAAAAGTAAAATGGCAATTGTAATTGATGAGTATGGAGGGTTTTCTGGAATAGTAACAGTAGAGGATTTAGTTGAAGAAATCATGGGAGATATTACTGATGAGTATGAAGAGGAAGAAAAAAATATTGTTGAAATTGGGGACAAAGCTTTACTTGTAGATGGAACTACATTATTAGAAGACCTTTGTGAAATGCTCAATATAGATTTTTGTGTTAAGGATATAGATACATTAAGTGGATTTCTTATTAATACCATTGGAAAGATTCCGTCAGAAGAAGAGAATAGGCTTGTGACATATAATGGTGTTGATTTTAAAATATATAAAGTCAGTGATAAAAGAATAGAAAAGGTTATAATAAATTATTAAGTACTTGGAGGAAAACTTAAGGATGAGTAATTTTTTTATTAATAATGAAATAGAAAAAATTAAAGAACATAGACCACTTATTCACTGCATAACAAATTATGTTACTGCAAATGATTGTGCAAATATAGTTTTAGCTTTAGGGGGAATTCCTACTATGGCAAATTTAGTAGATGAAGTTTCAGAAATAACACCTAAGGCTGATGCCCTTGTAATAAATATAGGTACATTATCAAAAGATTCAGCTGAATCTATGATTATAGCAGGAAAAGCAGCTAATAAAAATAATGTGCCTGTAGTATTTGATCCTGTAGGAGCTGCTGCATCTGAGGCGAGAAAAAAGAGTGCTTTAAAAATATTAAGTGAAGTTAAGGTATCTGTAGTTAAAGGAAATATAGCTGAAATAAAAGCTATTTTAGGTATGGATAGTATTTGTAAAGGTGTGGACTCTTTAGAAGAGTTATCTGAAGAAGAAGCAAAGGAAGTAGTTAAAGAGGCGGCTTTAAGAATAGGGGCAGTTGTCGCAATTACTGGAAAAAGAGATTATATATCAGATGGAGAAAAAGTTTATATAGTAAGTAATGGACATAAAATTCTTACAAGGGTAACAGGAACAGGATGTATGACTACTTCTTTAATTGCTACATATTTAGGAACTACAAAGGATGAACTTACTTCTACAGTTTTAGGAATAGCTAGTATGGGCATAGCTGGAGAAATTGCATATAAAAATTTAAAAGATAGAGAAGGAAGCGGTACACTTAGGGTGAAAATTATAGATGAAATATATAATATGACTTCAGAAGACCTAAAGGAAAGAGGAAAAATAAATGAATAAAGAAGATATTAATTATAAAGTATATTTAGTTACAGATAGAAATGTATTAAAGGGAAGAAATCTTTGCCAGGCTATAGAAGAAAGTATAAAAGGTGGGGCAGGAATAGTTCAGCTTAGAGAAAAGAATATTTCATCTTTAGAATTTTTTAATATTGCAAAGGAAGTTAAAACTATTACTGATAAATATGATGTTCCTCTAATAATAAATGATAGATTAGATATAGCTATGGCAGTAAAAGCTAGTGGAGTACATTTAGGACAAGAAGATATTCCATGTTCTATAGCAAGAGAAATATTAGGTAAAGACATGATAATAGGAGTTTCTGCTCATAACTTAGAAGAGGCTTTAAAGGCAGAAAAGGATGGAGCTGACTATATAGGCTGTGGTGCAGTATTTTCTACTACTACAAAAAAAGATACAGTAAGAGTAAGTATAGATGACATAAAAAAAATTAAGGAGAGTATTAATATAAAGATGGTAGCAATAGGTGGAATAGACCAAGTAAATATTAAGAAGCTTAATAAAACAGGAATAGATGGTGTAGCTGTAGTTTCATCTGTTTTAGGAAGGGAAAATATTAAAGAAGCAACGGAAGAACTTTTTAATAATAATTTTTAATAAAAAATGCCATATTATTAGCAGATTAATTACTTATGTTTTATGATTTTGGTACGATAATAGAAGTATGTTGATAATTTTCATTTAAAGATGATCAATAAAATAAAGTGCTGATAAATAAAATTGAGATAATTAAAGGAGAGGTTTTGGCAAATGGAAGATAACAAAACAATTATAAAGAGCATAGAAAAGATAACTAGAGAAATAGAAGGTATAGCTGAAATGACAGCTGACCTATATAAAAAAGTTGATGGTATAAAGGAAAAGGCTAACAACTTACAAAATTCTTCAAAGGAAATAGTGGGTATAGCTTCTCAAACAAATATGCTTTCTTTAAATGCATCAATAGAAGCTGCAAGAGCAGGAGAAGCAGGAAAAGGTTTTGCAGTTGTTGCAACAGAAGTTAAAAAATTATCAGATATGAGTAGTAAAGTTGCAGAATCTACAGTTAAAGATCAAAAAGAAATGCTAAAAATGATAACTGATATATATAAGATTGCTGATTTAGTTAATGAAAAAAGTGAAACATTAAAAGAAGCAGTTGAAAGTATTTCAGCATCAGTTGCAGAATAATTTTTATATAGTTAAAATACCATCACCAATAGCTAGTGGTGGTATTTTTTAAAGTATCTAATTCAATAAAGTGCAAAAAAAGTAATTAAATATAAGAATTGTTTATTTTTTCTGGGGGGATTATTAATGGGGAAAGAAAAATTGGTTTATACTATTGAGGAAAAATGTGTTGGATGTAATCAATGTATAAGATTATGTCCTGTTATTGAAGCTAATATTGCATATAAGGTAGGAGATAGTAATAAGGTTAAAGTTAACACTGACAAGTGTATTCATTGTGGAAAATGTATAGATATATGTGAACATAATGCACGTGATTTTATTGATGATACTGAAAAATTTTTTGAGGATTTAAAAAAAGGAAAGACTATTTCAATTTTAGCTGCACCAGCACTTAAGATTAATTTTAAAGAGTATAAAAAATTATTTGGATATTTAAAAAGTTTAGGAGTAAAAATGTTTTATGATGTATCAGTTGGGGCTGATATTACAACTTGGGCGTATATGAAGTTCATTAAAAGTAACGGAGGAAATTATATATCACAGCCTTGTCCTTCAATAGTAAATTATATTGAAAAGAATAAACCAGAAGCATTAGAATACTTAATTCCTATACATAGTCCTCTATTATGTTCTGCTATATTTTACAAGGATTATATGGGTGAAAAATCAGATTTCGCTTTTTTATCTCCATGTATAGCTAAAAAAGATGAGATAGATGATGAAAATACTAAAGGCTACATAAAGTATAATGTTACCTTTGATAAATTAAAAAAGTACTTAGAAGAGGAAAAAATAGATTTATCAGAGTATAGTGAGGAAGATTTTTGTGAAAAAAGTGTATTTGGATTCCTTTTTTCAAGACCTGGAGGATTAACAGAAAATATTGAAGCAGTAGATGATTCAATATGGGTAAGGCAGATTGAAGGACAAGATAAAGTTTATGGATACCTAAAAAAATATTTAAAAAGAGCTAAAGAGGGAAAAGAGATTCCAGATGTTATTGATGCTCTTAATTGTGAATTTGCATGTAATAAAGGCAGCGCTTCACGTGACTTTGATATAGATATAGATGAAGCAGATGCAATGTATAATAAAGTTAAAAAACAAAAAGATAAAAAGGAATTAAAAAAGCTTTATAAAATTTATGATAAGAAGTTTGATTTAAATAGTTTTAAGAGAAAGTATACAAACAAATATAAAAAAGTATTAAAGGATATATCTAAAGAAGATAGAGAGCGTATATTTAATGATATGTTAAAGAAGAGTTATGAGGAAAAAAATATAAATTGTTCAGCCTGTGGATATAGTACTTGCAAAAAGATGACACTTGCAATTTATAATAATCTTAATATAAAAGAAAATTGTATGGATTATAATAAAAATCTTATAAAGTTAGAAGAAAAAGCTATCTCTAAGAAAAATAAAGAAATTGAATATGCTATGAATGAAATAAGTAGAGGCATTAAAGAAAAAGAAGAGTATACTGAATTTCTTGAAAGCAGCGTAAAAGATATAACTAAATCTATAGAAGAAATTGCAGATGGTAGTAATCAAAATATCTCAGAAATTGAAAAGATAGATAGAAGTATGAATGAAGTAGCTTATAAGACTGATAATTTAAATAATAAAGTAGAGCAAATGTATATTAAAGTTAGTAATTTTGCACAGAGTTCAAGAGAAATAGTTGGAATTTCAGAACAAACAAATTTACTTTCATTAAATGCATCAATAGAAGCGGCAAGAGCAGGAGAAGCAGGTAAGGGATTTGCAGTTGTAGCATCAGAGGTGAAATCTTTAGCTGATATAAGTAATAAAACGGCAATGGCAACGGTTGAGGATCAAGAGAAAATGATGGCAATGATTTCTGATATTTCTAAAATAGCAGATGAATTAAATGAACAGGCAAAGGATGTTAGAGATTCTATAAGTAATATTTCAGCAATTATAGAAGAGACTACAGATAAGCAGGAAGAAGTTACATCAATTGCTAATAATTTGTTAATAAAAAATAGAAATAAATAAAAAAACGTTATTAAATCTAAAAAAATATTGACAAAAATTCTATTGACTAATAATATATAATAAGAAACAATAAAATGTTTCCTTGAAGAACGAATATTAATATCTTATCAAGAGAGGTAGAGGGACTGGCCCGTTGAAACCCAGCAACCAATATAATAGTTCATTTACTATTTTTATATGGTGCTAAATCCTGCAGTATTTTTATTAAATTGCTGAGAGATGAGAGAATAAAGAATTTTAGTGATGCTTTTAGCGCTAGAGGTTTATTCTCTAGTGCTTTTATTTTTATTATTTTTGAACTTTGGGGAAAGATTAAAAATAATAAAAATAAATTAATATAGTTTTGCTAAACTCTAAATTAGGTCTTTAAGACAAGTAAAAATTAAAACCATCTAGATTAAATAGGGGATATACAGATGGTTTAAGTAGCAAAGCATTAGACTTTAATTAAAATATACTTCTATAAAATGAGACAATATAAAAACTAAACTCTAAAACTATAAAATATACTACACTTATTATTAAACATAGATTGGAATAATACAATAAAATACTTAATGAATATAGAAGAATTTATAAAGGTAATGCAGCTAAAGGGGGCTAATTAAAATAGAGGTAAGACCAAAAAAATTAGTAAATATCTCTTTTGAAATTTAGGGGAATGTAAAAAGAAGAATATTTTACCACAAAAGGTGTATCTAAATATTAAAATTTAGATGCGCCTTTTTACTTGAAAACTTTAGAAGTTAAGTTTCTTTAGAATATATTTAATGTATTGCATAAAACATTACTTATTTTACAATAATTAATAATAAGGTTAAAATAAAGGTGAATATGTAATGCGGGGGAAAAGTGATGAAGATTTCAAAGGTACAGGCAGAGCTATCAGGAAGTGATGTATTAAGTATTATAAATGAATTTGTAAAGGTTGAAGGGCTTAAGATAGAGAAAGCAGATATTATTGGTAATGAAATCTATATTAAAGGATGTTTTAAAAAAGGAGTATCTTTTAGATTTGAAGCTGCAATAGCAATTGAAGGTGTTGTAGATGAAAAAATTCATGCAAGATTTTCAAAACTTAAAATTTTAAATTTAGGGATTTTCAGAGTTATTAGAAGTTTTGCAATGAAAAAAGCCTTTAAAGCCATGGATATAAAAGGCTTTCAAGTTAATAAAGATAGACTAATAATCGATTTGAAAAAAGTATTGATGGATGTACCATATATTGAGTTGAAACCTACAAATCTATATATAAAAAACGGATCTGTTGTTGCTGAAATAGAAGAAATTGAGATATCTATATTAGGAGAAATTGTTAAGGAAAAAGAGGAGAAAAGTAAAGAGGACATTAAAGATAAAATAAAAGAACCTATTAATAAATGTGAAGATTCTTATTCTAAGGGAAGAGATATAATAAAAGAAAAGATTCCAAAGGATTTTGAGTCAGCTAGTGATTTTATATTTTTACTTCCAGATATAACAGCACTTATATTTAGACTTCTTAAGGATAAGAGAGTTTCAACAAAGGCAAAACTATATATGTCATTAGCTTTAGCATATATATCTTTTCCTATAGATTTTATACCAGATAAATTTCCTCTTGTGGGAAAGATAGATGATATAGGAGTAGCTGTATTTACTCTTTATAAAGTAATTAATGATATTCCAATACAGATAATAGCTGAGAACTGGTCAGGAAGTATTGATTTTATATCTTTATTACAATATGCACTAGATTATTTAATGAAGTTTACTAATGCAAATAATGTACAAAAGCTATATAATATCCTAGAAGATTTAAGGACACTATAATATAGGAAGGTAAATTAAGATGACTAAATATTATGCAGTATATAAAGGAAAATCAGGAGTACCTAAAATATTAACAACTTGGGATGAATGTAAAGCAGAAGTTATTGATTTTAAGGGTGCAATTTATAAAAGTTTTAAAACAAAAGCAGAAGCAGATGAATATCTGAAGCTTAATGCAGAGGGAAGAGCTCAAGTTAAAACTGTTAATAAGGAAAATAAAATTTCTCATGAAGATATAGAAGAACTTTCTGTATATGTAGATGGAAGTTTTTCTTTAGAAAAGGGTAATTTTTCTTATGGTTTAATTGCTCTATATAATGGAGAAGAAGTATATGAAACATGCGGTGCTGGAGAAGATGAGGATGCAGCAGCTCTTAGAAACGTTGCAGGGGAAGTACTCGGAGCATTAAAAGCAGTTGAATATGCATTAGATAATAATTATGAAAAAGTAACTATATTCTATGATTATCAAGGGATAGAATGCTGGGCCCTTGGAACATGGAAAAGAAACAAACATCTTACTCAAGAATATCATAGAGTTATGCAGGAGTATATGAAAAAGATAAAAGTAAATTTTGTTAAGGTAAAGGGACATTCTGGAGATAAATATAATGAAGTTGTAGATAAACTTGCAAAAAAAGCATTGGGAATCATTTCATAGATTAATTAATAGTTAAATACATATTCTAAATATATAAAGTATTTAATGAAAAATGAGGTGCTTGAAGTATGAGTAAATATTTAAATGGAATGATGACAGGTGTTATGGTTGGAGCAGCAGTAGGAATGACTGTTATGCCACAACTTGATAGAAGAACTCAAAGAATGGTTAAAAGAGCAGGAAGAAAAATTATAGATTTGGCCGAAAATTCTTATGAAAATAGAAGATAGATTATATAATTTGAATATTATTACTTATATCTAATTTTTATGAGAAAGGACTTAATACAAGTGTATTAAGTTTCAATTTGTAGATAAAAGGGTTAAATGCATAGGTGTTTAACTCTTTTTTTTATGCATAGACCAGTTATACAAAAAAATAATTGTAGGCCGCAAAAGAACCTAAAAGCAAAATAAATTGTATTTTAATATGAAATTATTTCACTTTTAGAACCTTTTTAAGGCTAACAAAGCTGCCTCCTGCGCTGAAAAGCGTGGCGTCAGCCACTTTGTTCAGGTATAGGAATTTATAAAATTTTTTAAGGCTGGAAGCTAGATTATATCTAGCTTTCGGCCTCATTATATGGTAAATTAGTTAATCATATAGTGAGGGATTTTAAATGAAAAAGAGTACAATAAAATTGATTTTAGAAAATCATTGGAGTGATTTTCTAAAGATATACAATAAAAATATAAGAAAAAATGTTAAAGATGAAGTTAAAAAGTATTAAGGTGTAAGGATATAAAGCACGGATATATAGAATTTAAGTGTGATAAATGTAATGTAACA
>NZ_FPBY01000059.1 GCF_900116755.1 Clostridium sp. DSM 8431 | reverse complement strand
TTATGGGGGTATAGCTCAGTTGGGAGAGCACCTGCCTTGCACGCAGGGGGTCAAGAGTTCGAATCTCTTTATCTCCACCATATATATAAAGCTATGAAGCTAATTCATAGCTTTATTTTTTTATTTTAAAGAACTTTAATAACATAGATTCTTTTTAAAATAATTTGATTTTTGTAATAGTTATTTGTATAAAAAATGTAGTATAGAGTTAAAAAATGCCGAAAGTTATAATAAAATAGAAACAGATAAATATGTACAATATAACATAAATTTTATATAATCTATATTATAGGTTATATAAAATCATATTTGGTTGGTTAATAATCTTTAATTCAGGATACAGTTTATTTTATAAGGAAAAAGATCCTTAAAGAATGGAGAGTGCTTTTGTGCGTAGTATAGAAGAATTAGAAAAAGAGCTAAAAGAATTAAAATTAGAAAAGAGAAGAATCTTATTAGCTGGAAAGAAAACTGAAGAAATTGATGTAAAAATACAAGCGATAGAATTGGAAATAGAGAATATTACTCAACAATAAACAGATAATTGATTAGTAATAAAAAAAAGTATGTTAGCATATAAAAAGATAGAATAAATCTTTTTTTATAATAAAGGGGTGCTAATATATGGTTAGGACAGTAGTTTGTCAAAAAGAGGGTTGCTGTGGAAATACTTTTTATATAGAAACAGTAGATAACAATCTTCAAGCTACATGCAAAGATTGTGGTAGCAAATATTTATTTGATGTTAGTTATTATGACTTTACTATAATTTCTAGCTGCTCTGTTTGTAATAATGATGCATTCAAGTTATTTAAGGATGTAGAGAAAGAAGGAATATATGCAAAGTGTACTAAATGTGGAGGTGCGCCAGAAAAGGTGTATATTGATTCAGATGGAGTACAAGTTTCCTATGAAGCGAAATTATTGCAAGATATAAAGGAATTAATGTATAGAGTAGATCAAAGAGTTTGTAATTTAGAAATGAAAGTAGAATCTTTAGAACGAGCTCAGAATTTATTAGAGGAATCATTAGCGTATATAAATAAGTATATTGTAGAAAAACAATAAAAGGTGAGAAGTTGATAAAAAATGAAAAACAATACGAAAAAAATATTAAGATGGATTTTCCTTATTGTATGGGTGATGTTTATATTTATAATGTCACAAACGCCAGGAAATGAATCTAGTGAACAAAGTAAATTAGTATTAATAGTTTTTTCATACTTAGGTATAGATTTAAATAGTATTTTTGGTGATTTAGCTACTTTTATTATTAGAAAAGGTGCTCATTTTACTGAATATTTTATATTGTATATATTAGTCTTTAGAGTTTTAAATATGTATTATTCAAAGAAGAAATCCTTAATTATGGGAGTCTTATGTGTCTTCTTATATGCATGCTCAGATGAATTCCATCAGTATTTTATACCTGGAAGAGTAGCAGCATTTAAAGATGTTTTAATTGATACATCAGGAGGGATTTTTGCTTCTTTAATTACTGCTATAATAGGCAGTAAAAAAAATAGAGAAAGTATTATTTATAAGTAATAATACTTTCTCTATTTTTTATTTTTTAAAATCAGTTACATATATAGGTACATAGTTATTATCTTTTATTGATTTAACAATTTTACATAAAGGTGATGAAGTATCATAGTCAACTTGTATTTTTGATTCCGATATAGATACATTAATAAATTGTAATTCTAGAGCAGGATGATAAAATAAACTAGCCAATTCGTTTGGTCTTGGTGATTTTAACCCCTTCTCTATTTTTGAAGTATCTAAATTTGCTACATAATCTAATGGTGTTGGTATATATAGATTATCATCATGTTTTTCAAGTTCATTATATTCTAATATATTTTTCGGTTCATATAAAAATTGAAAATATTCTTCGATAATCTTTTTTTGTTTGCGTGAAGCTTTATAATGAGGACTTTCAAAGAAAGAGCAAGGTATATTTAAACTTGCAGCAGAATCTATTGCATTTTCAATTACCTTTCTAGTATCTTCTTCAGAATTATTATATTTATATGATAACTCTATACCATTAAGGCTTGTATCATCTCCATATTGATGAGTATAGCCGTGAAGACCAATTTCAGCTCCACAATTAATGAAATAATCAAGAGTATCTATAAAGCCAACATTCTCTAATGTATTGTTTGTAAGTAAATCATTATCGATGTTATTAGAAGGAGATATAAATCTAGGAACCCAAGCTACGTGAAACTTTATTGCATTATCTTTTAAAAGCTTTCCAATACATTTATATTTTAATTGATTTTCAGCATTTAAAGCACCATAACCTGCAGAAAAGTCTTCAAGTCTTAATAATGCAGCCTTTCCATTAGTAGGAATTTCTGATATTCCTATTTTAGAATTATCTAATTCTTCTAAAAGTGATATTTCTTTGTTATCAAAATCAAATGTAGCAGTAAGGTTGAATAAGTATTCTATGTCTGAAATAGAAATACATAATTCATTATTTTTATTTAATAATTTTCCTCTTAAATCATAAACTTGTCCATTTAAAAAACAGCTATTATTATAAAAAACAATTGTGTTTACACCATTCTCTAGAACAATTTTATCGTTCTCTTTTATAGTATTATAGTTTACTTGTGCTGATACTAAATTTAGAGGTATGTAATATCTTAATGATTTTTCATAAATAGAGTCTGATGGAATATCTGCACCTAATATTTTTACTTTAATATCATCAGATATCTTAGAGACAGGAAGATCATCAAAATTTACCTTTGAAGTATACACAGATTTAAAATCATCATCTACTTTGTACTTTGAAGAAACAATATTATCATCTACATATACATTTCCTTGAAAGAAACTAAAGTAAAATAAAATTCCATAAAATAAAGCAATAGAACAAATAATAGCTATGATAACTGATATATTTTTTTTAAGTCTCTTCATTGAAAAAAATCTCCTAAATTGAAAATAAGTTATATATTTATTATATCATATATGGAAAAGTAAAAAATATATGAACATATAGAATATTAAAGTAATAATTAAGATATTTTTTATAAAATGTATAAATAAATACTGTAGAATAATGGTATAATAAAAAATAGTGTTTTTAAATTAAATAATGGAGGAGTTTCTTAATGAATTTTAAGGAAAACATCAAAAAAAACAAAGGAAAATTATCCTTAAGTTTGTTTATTATTTTAGCAGTTTCCATTGTTGTATATGTAATTTTTAAGTCACCTATTCAAGGGGTTGCCGATCAAGGAGACTTTGATAGAGTTATGTCTGCAGCAGGGCTGTCATTATTAGATTCTGACACTGCTAATCCAGACTTTGTGAGATTTTATGACTATATTGTTACAGATTATAAAATTTCACCTAATATATTTACTGTCTTTACAACCATAGCTGGATCTAGTATTGGATATTTAATAGGAATAATAAATATAATATGTAAGCTACTATGGAGTGATGTATTTAAGACTGAATACTTGGCAATTGCATATAGTATACTATATATTTTTGGGATAGTTCTTTTGTTAAAAAATTTAAAGTTAGATAGCAGGATGAAATATCTGTTTGCAGGAATTTCATTTTTATTTGTATTTTTTGATGGAAACTATTTAATGTGGTTCAATAGTTTATATGGCGAGCCTATGATGATAAGTACAACTATACTACTTATAGCAGCATATTTAAGTTATATAAACTACAAATATGAAGGTGAGGATCAAGGAAAATTATTAAAAAGAATTTACTTTGTTTTCGTTTGTGCGTTCTTATTTTTAGGATCAAAAATGCAAGTTTTAACTGCACTACCATTTGTAATTATACTTTTAGGAAAAATGCTTTGGGAAAATAAATCTGCTTTTGATAAGAAAACTATGAGAAAACTTATGATTATTTTTGCAATAGTAGTTATATATCCTTTAGAGATAAGCGTAACTAATGGAAACATAAGCAAAGATACTCAGTATAATTCTGTATTTTATGGAGTACTATATGATTCAGATACTCCAGAGCAAGATTTAATAGATATGGGATTAAATCCTGACATGGCAATAGAAGCAGGAAAACATTCTTATTTAGATGAAGATGAATACGTTAAATATGTTCCTAGAACAGAGATTACGGAAGAAGAGTTCTATAGTAAAATGGGAAATTCTAAGCTAGCTAAATTTTATTTAACACATCCTTTAAGATTGATAAAAGGTATGGAGTATTCAGCTAGTAAAGCCTTTATCACTAGTACTTCACTTGGGAAAACTTCAAGAGATTATAGTGAAGAATCTATAACTGAGCTTAGTAGATTTACTACCTGGTCTGAATTTAGAGAAAACAATCTTCCAGCTAATTTATGGTTCATAGTAGGTGTATATTTAGTAATGTTCCTATTTTCTTTATGGAAGTTAATTAAAAATAAGGAAGATAAAAAATTAGTAAGTAAAATCATTCTTATGTGGTGTGTAATGCTTATTGGAGCCGTGCAATTCCCTATGCCTTTAGTTGGTAATGGGCATGCAGATACTGCAAAGCAATTATATTTATTTAATTTTATTTTTGATATAATGCTTTTAATATGTGCAAATTATATATTTGATAAAATTGTTAATTTGTGCAAAAATGCTTTTGATAAAAAAGGAGTAAGGATTTAATACTATGAACAAATTAAAAAATTTTATTATAAATTTTGGTTTAGATGTAGTAGCTTTAGTTAAGAAAATCTTTAAAACTGATATAAGCAGATTACGTTTTGAAACAGTAACTGCTCTCCTTATAAAGACGGTTTTATTTATGACATTAGTTAAAGTAAGTGATGCAGTTACACTAAAATTTATAAATATTAACATTAAATATGCATTTATTTATGCTGCTTTCATATTGTTATTTTATTCATTTGGATACCTTCTATCAAAGAATAAACAAATAGTATTTTTAATAGGGTACAATGCGTTATATAGTGCGATGCTTATTGTTGATTTATGGTATTACAGAGTTAATAGAGATGTTTATGGATTAAAGAATATACTTTATCCTGGGACCTTTAATGTAATGAAAGGGTCATTAATTAATTTTAATATTATTGATGTTGTTTTTATTATAGATATAGTGCTAGTAGTATTATGGATTGCTATTAAAAAGGTTAATAATAATGAAGAAAGAAGCAAAAGAAAGTTTAGTTTTACATTTAGATATTCTATCATAGTAATATTGCTTTCATACGTAGCTTTAGACATTATTGGATTAGGAGAGTGGTGCGATAAGATAACAAAGAGTGGCTGGTATTACGAAATGACAGCTAATGCACCAGGTCCTATGGGATATCATATTGTAGAAGCAGGAAAAACTTTAGGAAAGAAAGTTAAGGCTTCAAGTGAGAGAAATGATGAAGCAATTAATGAGTGGATTAGTAATAATAATGAAAATTTAGAGGATAATGAATATAGTGGAATTTTAAAAGGAAAAAATGTTATATTTCTTCAAATTGAATCATTAGAGAACTTTGTAATTAATAAGACTGCAAATGGTCAAGAAATAACACCATTTCTTAATAAACTTACAAAGGAAGGTTTATACTTTAGTAATTTTTATGAACAAAATAATGCAGGTAATAGTATAGACTGTGACTTTTTAGTTAATACATCAGTCTTTCCTTTAGGAGATGAAATTACAGCTCTTAATTATGGAGTTAATACTTATTCAAATTCCTTACCTAAAATACTTGAAAGTGAAGGGTATACAACAATAAGTACCCATGCAGAAGAACCAGGAGAATTTAACTGGAGTGAAATACATAGAAATTCTTTTGATTCTGAAACTCTTTGGAGTATAAGGGATTATAAATATGAAGAAACTGTTGGGTATGGACTTTCAGATAAAAGTTTTTTAAGACAGATTGCTGAGAAGGTAGAAAATGAAGATAAACCATTCTTTATACAGGCGCCAACCTTATCAAGTCATGGACCTTTTAATATTGATAAAAAATATAGAGAATTAAATCTTCCAAAAGAAATAGATGAAAATTATTTGGGAGGATACTTTGAAAGTGTTCACTATACAGATAAGCAAATTGAAATGTTCTTTAATATGCTTCAAGAAGAGGGATTATTAGACAACACTGTAGTGGTTATTTATGGAGACCATACTGGTGTACATAAGTATTATAATGACTCTATTCAGGAATTATCTTATGAAGGTGACTGGTGGAAAGAAGTAGACCATAAGATTCCGCTAATAATATATTCAAAAGATATGCCAAATAAAGAAATTACAGCTCATGGAGGACAAGTTGATTTAATTCCAACTGTAAGTTATTTATTAGGTGTTGATAAAGAAAAATATATAAATACATCAATGGGAAGAAATTTAGTTAATACTAATAGAGATGCAACTGCAATTAAAGGTAATGAGATTGTGGGAAATGTATCTAGTGAAGAAGAAAAAGAGCATTTGCTTAATGCTTATGGAATTGGCTCACAGATAATAAAGAAAGATTACTTTTCAAAATAATTTTAGAGGTGAAAAAATTTATGAAAGAAACATTATATCTAGTTATACCTTGCTACAATGAAGAAGAGGTACTACATGAAACATCAAAAAGACTTCTAGAGAAGATTACCAGCATGATGGACAAGAACATTATAAAAAGAGACAGTAAAATATTGTTCGTAAATGATGGGTCGAAAGATAAGACTTGGAGCATAATTGAAGAGCTTCATGAGTCTAATGAAATTTTTAGTGGAGTAAATCTTTCAAGAAATAAAGGACACCAAAATGCTCTTCTTGCAGGACTTATGACAGCTAAGGAGTATGCAGATATGACTATATCATTAGATGCAGACCTTCAAGATGATGTAGATGTTATTGATAAGTTTGTTGAAGAATATTATAACGGTAGTGATATTGTTTATGGTGTTAGATCATCAAGAAAAACAGATACTTTCTTTAAGAGAAATACAGCTTTAGCATTTTATAAACTTATGACTCTTTTAGGAGCAGATACAGTTTATAATCATGCAGATTATAGACTTATGAGTAAGAGAGCTTTAGAAGGATTAAGTGAATTTAAAGAAGTTAACTTATTCTTAAGAGGATTAGTTCCTATGATAGGATATAAAAGTTCAGTTGTTGAATATGAACGTCATGAAAGATTTGCAGGTGAGTCAAAATATCCACTTAAAAAGATGATTGCATTTGCATTAGATGGAATAACATCCTTAAGTATTAAACCAATAGGATTGATAACTGGATTAGGGTTCTTTATATTCTTAGTAAGCTTTGTTGCTTTAATTTATTCATTAATAGCTAAATTTACTGGAAATGCAGTAAGTGGTTGGACTTCATTAACAGTATCTATATGGATGCTTGGAGGAATTCAATTATTATCTTTAGGAGTAATTGGTGAATATATAGGAAAGATATATAATGAAACAAAACAAAGACCTAGATTTATTATTGCAGATACATTAATTAAGAATTCTGATTCTGAGGAGCAATGAAATGAATAATTCTATAATATATAAGTTTACAAAGACCTTCTTTACAAAACAATTTATAACTTTTGTACTTATTGGAGTTGTTAATACTTTTAGTACAACAATATTAGCTACTGTATATTCAAACTTTATTAATGCTAATTTAGCATTTGATTTAGGATATGCATCAGGAATAGTCATTTCATATTTATTAAATAGTTTTGTAACATTTAAAGAGAAGCTTGCTTTTGTAAGATTTATAAAGTTTGCAATATCTAATATACCTAACTTTATAATTCAAAGAATAGTAGTCGCTATTGTACTTGGTATTTTTGGTCTACCAAGTTTTGTGGCTTATGGATTAGCTGCTATTATAGGGGTACCTGTAACATTTTTAATAATGAAATTATTTGCGTTTAAAAAGAAATAAAAGGATTAAATATACGCTGGCATTTGCCAGCGTTATTTTTTTAGGGGGAAGAAGTATACATAATATGCAGATAAGCAGGTAAAAATAAGAATATTAAAGCAATTTTGAAAAAGTTATAAGACTATTTTCAAAGAAAAACACATAAAAATTATAAAGGGCAGCTTAAGAAGATATACCACAGATTGTTCGGGAAGGCAGGTGAAAGTCAAAACTTAAAATATTTTAAGGGTTTGACAGTATATTATGAAAGACTATTCTATAAGTAATTTAAGAAATGTAGGAATTATGGGGCATAGTTCTACAGGAAAAACTTCATTAACAGAGGCATTACTATTTTCTTCAGGATTAACTGAAAGATTAGGAAATATAGAAGAGGGAAATACTATTTCAGATTTTGATCAAGAAGAGAAAAAAAGAAAAATATCAATAGGAGCATCAATAGTTCCCCTTGAATGGCAGAAGGTAAAAATTAATTTAGTTGATATTCCAGGAGACTTTGATTTTGTTGGAGAAAGTATTGAAGCTATGAGAGCAGTAGATGTTGCCAGCATTGTTGTGTGTGGAGCGACTGGAGTTCAAGTTGGTACTGAAAAAGCTTGGGAATATTGTAATAAGATTAAACTTCCAAGAACCTTTTTTATAAATAAACTTGATAGAGAAAATTCAAATTTTGATAATGTTTTAAAAGAGTTAAAAGAGAGTTTTGGAATAAGTGTAGTTCCTATTCAATATCCTATAGGTTCTGAAAACGATTTTAAGGGCGTTATAAATATAATCACAAAGAAAGCAAGAGTATATAATCCAAAAACTAAAAAGATGGAAACCCAAGAGGTTCCAGAGGAGCTTGTTGAAAAGATTGATGAATGCAAGAGAATGATTACTGAAGCTGTTGCAGAAAATGATGAAAATTTATTAGAAAAATATTTTAATGAAGGAGAATTATCTGATTTTGAAATATATGAAGGACTAATTAATGGATGTGCTTCTGGAGATATTGCACCTGTAATGTGTGGTTCTTCATTAAAGGTAATAGGAATGGATGCCCTTCTAAGTGGAATTGTAGAATGTTTCCCATCACCTAAACATGCACTAAGTCAAAAGGCCGTAAGATTAGATAATAATGAGGAGATTTCTGTTAAGTTAGATCAAGAAAAACCTTTCTCAGCATTAGTTTTTAAAACAATAGCAGATCCTTTTGTAGGAAAGATTTCTTTATTTAGAGTTATGACAGGAGAACTAACAAGTGATATAAGTGTTGTTAATTCAAATAAAGATAAGCTTGAAAAGTTAAATCATATATTCTTTGTAAGGGGTAAATCTCAAATCCCTTCAAATAAAATTGTAGCTGGTGATATTGGAGCAGTTGCTAAATTACAATATACATCCACAGGAGATACATTATGTGATTGCAGCTTTAAAGTTACTTATGACAAGATGAATTTTCCAGAACCAGTAATGTCCATGGCAGTACTTCCTAAGAGCAAAGGTGATGAAGATAAGATATCATTATCTTTAAATAAGTTATTAGATGAAGATCCTGTATTTACAATAACAAGAGACTTAGAAAATGCTGAAACTATTATTTCAGGGCTTGGAGAAACTCATCTTGATGTAATAGCAAGTAAGCTTAAAAATAAATTTGGTGTAGAGGTTATGCTTAGAGAACCTAAAATACCTTATAGAGAAACTGTAGTAGGCAAAGCTGATGTACAAGGAAAACATAAGAAACAATCTGGCGGTCATGGACAATATGGTGATGTTAAGATTATATTTGAACCAAGAAATAATGGAGAGAAGGATTTAGAATTTGTTGATAAGGTAGTTGGAGGAGCTGTTCCTAGAAACTTTATTCCTGCAGTAGAAAAAGGATTAAGAGACTGTATTAAACATGGGGTACTAGCTGGATATCCTGTAATAGGATTAAAAGCAACTCTTCACGATGGTTCTTATCACCCTGTAGATTCTTCAGAAATGGCATTTAAGGTAGCTGCCTCAATTGCATATAAGAAGGGCTTAGAACAAGCAAAATCAATTTTATTAGAGCCTGTAATGCATATGGAGATTATTATTCCAGATGAATATATGGGAGATGTAATTGGTGATTTAAATAAGAAACGTGGAAAAGTTTTAGGTATGGAACCTGAAGGAAAGTATCAAAAACTAATTGCAGAAGCACCAATGTCAGAGCTATTTAAGTATGCTACTGATTTAAGATCTATTACTCAGGCAAAAGGAAGCTTTACTATGAATCTTGATAAGTATGAAGAAGTTCCTCCAGCAGAAGCATTGAAGATTATAGAAAAGAATAAAGAGTTAAAAGAATTAAAGAATGAAGCATAAAATAAAGAGGGTATAGATTTATACCCTTTTTTAACGCATAGGAAAGTTTTAAATTTCTTTGACAGCGAACACTGATTATTGCAAGCTTTTTGGTATGTAAGTTGTCCAATGCGTTAAAAACAAAAATATAGTGCCGCAAAAGAACCAAAAAGCAAAATAATTAAATGTATTTTAAGATGAATTTATTCTGCTTTTAGAACCTTTTGACAGGCTTTACAAAGTTGCTTTCTGCGCTGAAAAGCGTGGCATCAGCTACTTTGTTCTCATGAAAAACATGAAAGATATGTATATAAAGGGAATAGGCTGAGAAAAATAAGCTCAGAGAATGAATTTTTGGGAGGATAGTTAATGTCAGATTACAGAATGGATATTGATGGCAGTATAGGATTAAGTGATTATAGTAATATTCATGATTATCTTGGGGTTGTAGACATAGATGATAACTTTACTATAACCTTGAATAATAACGGGAATACTGAAATAAATATTATTAATTCTATTTTAAAAAATAATTGTTTCTGTATTTGGAAAGAGGAATATGATAATGAAGGAACTTATCACATTTACGCATATAAATTAAAATAATTTCCATATTATACTTTATTTTTCATATAATACAACTTACAATAATAGTGTAGATATTTATTGCGTGTTGAGGAGGTTTATATGAAAAAATATGTTATTGGAATAGACTTAGGTGGAACAAAAATAAGTACTGCTTTATCTGATTTTGATGGAAATATTATTAGTAATATAGTAGTTCCAACTAATGCAGTTGAGGGAGAAATGCCTGTATTAAATAGAATAATAGGAACTATTGAAGAAGTGCTATCAAAGGCTAATGTAAAAACTACTGATGTAGAATCAATAGGAATAGGTTCACCAGGACCACTTAATTCAAATACAGGGATTATAATTACAACACCAAATCTTCCATTTAAGAACTTTAATGTTACATCACCAATTAAAGAAAGATTTGACATACCTGTATACTTAGATAATGATGCTAATGTAGCTACAATTGGTGAATTTATGTTTGGAGCAGGAAAAGGAAAGAAGAATGTAGTGTTCTTTACAGTAAGTACTGGAGTTGGAGGTGGCGCCATAGTTAATGGTAACATCTATAGAGGAAGTACTTGCAATGCTCTAGAAATTGGACATACAACAGTAGCTCCAAATGGTCCAAGATGTAATTGTGGAAATATTGGATGTCTTGAAGCTGTTTCATCAGGTACGGCTATAGGAAGAAGAGGACAAGAAGCTGTTAGCACTAATGTAGAAACTTCATTAAAGCAGTATGATAAAATTACTTCATATGAAGTATTCTTAGAAGCAGGAAAAGGTGATGAAGTTGCTAAGGAGATAAGAGATGAAGCTTTAGATTACTTAGGAATTGGTGTAGCAAATGCAGTATCGATTTTTGACCCAGAAATGGTTATAATAGGGGGAGGGGTAACTCAAGTTGGCGATATTCTATTTAACAGAGTAAGAGAAGTTGTTAAGAAGAGATGCTTCAAAGTAATGTCAGAGAACTGTGAAGTTGTACCAGCAGGACTTGGAACTAATGCTGGTGTTGTTGGAGCAGTTGCCTTAGCAATATTAGAAAGTAAGAATAATCAATAGAAAATAAAAATAATATTTATATAAATATAAAGAAGGGGTCTATTGTAATTATTACATGACCCTTTTTTAAATGGAGGAATTTCAATGACAACAGTATATATCACAAGACACGGTCAAACTATTTGGAACATTGACTATAGACTACAAGGACAAAAAAATTCAGATCTTACTGAGAAGGGAATAAATCAAGCTAAGCTTCTTAATAAGAGAATGAAAGACGTACATATAGATCGTATTTATTCAAGTCCATTAAAAAGGACAATGGAAACAGCTAAGATTATACGTGGAGATAGAGATATAGAGATAATTGAAGAAGAAGGCCTTAAGGAATTAAGTTTTGGAGACTATGAAGGAAGAACTAGGGAAGAACTTAAATCAGAAGGTAAGGGAAAAGAAATTGACGGTATATTTAATTATGAAGAGGATGCTAAAGCTCCAAATGGGGAATCTTTAAAAGAATTATATAAAAGGACAAGCATGGCTCTAGATAAAATATTAGAAAAAGAAAAAGGGAAGACTATTTTTATAGTTACACATGGTGCTGCTCTTTTAGCTATATATAAATATTTCAGTAAAGATAATAAATACTATCCAGAAGTAATGGGACAAACTTCTTTAACAAAGGTAATTGATAGTGGAGAAGGTTTTGAGTTTGAATACATAAATGATAAAAAGCATCTAGAAGGAGCTATGTTATAATTTTAAATAATAATTATTATAAGGGAGTGATATTTAAATGAGAGCTGAATTAATTGCAGTAGGAACAGAAATATTATTAGGTGATATAGTTAACACTAATGCACAGTTTTTATCTAAAGAATTAGCGTCTATAGGAATAGGCGTTTATAATCAAGAAGTTGTAGGAGACAATGAAGAAAGATTATTTGATGCTTTTGACACTGCCTTAAAGAGAAGCGATATTGTAATTACTACAGGAGGGCTTGGACCAACAGGAGATGATTTAACTAAAGAAACAGCATGTAAATACTTTGGAATGGAAATGGAGCTTCATAAAAAATCTTATGATGAATTAGTAAATATATTTAATAAAACAGGTAAAGAGCTTACTAAAAATAATTTGAAGCAGGCATATTTTCCAAAGGAAGCTATAGTTTTAGATAATCCTAATGGAACAGCACCTGGAGCTATATTAGAAAAGAATAATAAAGTTATTATAATCTTACCTGGACCTCCAAGAGAGATGAAACCTATGTATATGAATTATGTAAAACCATATTTGAGTATAAAGGGAAATGGAGTAATTAAGTCAGAAACAATAAGGCTTTTAGGTGTTACTGAAAGTATGGCGGCAGAAAAATTAAAAGATTTAATGGTTTCAGGTATTAATCCAACAGTTGCACCATATGCTAAAGAAGAGGATATTATATTTAGAATAACAGCTAAAGCTGAAACTGAAGAAGAAGCAGCAAGATTAATTAAGCCTATAAAAGAAATAATAAAAGATAGGTTTGGAATCAATTGCTATGCAGAAGGTGAAGATGTAAAAATTGAGGATGTAGTAGGAGACTTATTAATTAATAAGAAGCTTACAATTTCCACAGCAGAATCTTGTACCGGAGGAATGATAGCTGCAAGACTTATTAACTATCCAGGTATATCAGAAGCTTTCTTAGAAGGTGCTGTAACATATTCTAATGAAGCTAAAATGAGAACTTTAAAGGTTAAGGAAGAAACTTTAGCAGCAGTTGGAGCAGTAAGTGAAGAAACAGCAAGAGAAATGGCTCTTGGAATAGCTAAAAGAACAGGTTCAGATATTTCTGTAGTTACAACAGGGATAGCAGGCCCTGGAGGTGGAACTAAAGAAAAGCCAGTTGGACTTGTATATATAGGAGTTTATTATAAGGGAAAAGTAAAAGCATATAGACATGTATTTACAGGAAATAGACAAGAAGTTAGAACTAAGGCTGCTGTTGAAGCATTAGATAAGGTAAGAAGAGCTATATTAGAAGATAATATAGGTTAAAAAAGAATCAATCCCACTTAAATAAATTAAGAGGGATTGAAACGTATATAAATAAAATGGGGGAGAGGCGATTATAAAAGCATCTCGCTTCATTAATAAATATTCCCATATTATTTATAAAATATACAGCATAATGAAAATTTAAGGAGAAAAATTTTAATGAAAAAAATATGTAAGAACGATTTATATAGAAGTAACATATATTTCTTGCTTATACTATTAGGTTCAATCTTTATTCCTTTTGTATTGGCATATGTATTTTACTTTGCAGGTATCAGAGACACAAGAATAAAATTAGTTCTTAGTCATATAATTCTTTTTTTAGTTCCAGCAGTTATTTATTTTATAGTAACTAAAAAAAGTGTTAAGAAGACTTTGAGATTAAATAAATTACATATTGAGGATATAGGAGTGATACTACTTATAGCAGTCTTGATGTATCCACTAATGACATGTACAGCTTTAATTAGTTCTTTATTTGTTCATAATAATATTGGAGATTATATGACATCTATATCATCAACACCATATGTAGTTATGATATTATTATTTGGAGTTATGCCAGCTATAACAGAGGAAGTAACCTTAAGAGGTATTGTACTTTCAGGATATAATAATCAATCCAAGTTTAAAGCAGCATTAGTTACAGGAATATTTTTTGGAATATTTCACTTAGATCTTCATCAGTTTTTATATGCTAGTGTATTAGGATTTGTAATGGCATACTTAGTAAGAGTAACAAATAGCATTTTTTCATCAATGATTGTACATTTTACAGTTAATTCTATGTCTGTTACAATGCAAAAAATAGCTTCACTTAGTACTAGTACTGTAACAGAAGCTTCTGATAGCATTGATTTAACTGCTCTATCCTTTGATCAAAAAATGATGTATATAAATGTAGCAGTAATAGTTGGAATATGTATATTTGGTCTTATATTTAAGTTACTTAAAATGCTTGAAAGATGGGATTATGAAAGAAAGTTAGTATATGGAATGCCTTTAAGTGAGGAAGGTTATAGAGGAAATAGTGAAAAGGAAAGTATTATAAATATACCACTAATACTTATTATAGTTGTTTATGTAATAGCTATGTTTATATTTAAATGATAATAAGGGTGATGTATAAAAGGTATTTTGATACATCACCCTATTTTTAACTCCTGAGAATTTTATAGGGTAGATAAAAGTGACTTCCTGCGCTAAAAAGCATGAGGTTAGACGCTTTTTATATACCTTCACTATCTTCATGAATAATTGATACATCTAAATTATCACAATAAAACATATTAAAATTGTCTTTTTTAACCCATCCATGACAGTTTATATTTGAATCAGAAGGTATACGTATATAGACCCAGCTTATATCATCTATAATACATTCATCAATTATATTTGCTTCTACTTTTGAAGTAGTAGAGCTAATTACAGAGGAATTCATTAAAGGAGCTATAAATATTTTTATATTATCATTTAGAAGTCCTGAGGAATTTTCAGGAGAAGAGAAGTTAATGCGGATATTTTTCTTTTTATTTATGCTTAGTTCCTTTTTTAATTTTTCATTATATTTACTAATTAAAAGCAATTTATGCTTTAGTTTAGATATTTCATTAGAAAAGTATAGGTATAGACAGTAAATAGATACAGCAGCAATTATGAGTAATAAGATAAATTTCATGGTTATTTCTCCTTAATAAGTACATATATTAATATATTTAATAGAATGTTAAAAAAGTACATATGGTTTAGAGCTTACCTAAATTAATGTTACAGAATAATATATAATATACGATTTTAAAGAGCTGCAAAAGGGATATGGATAGTAACAGTGGGGAGAAAAAAGGAATATAAATAGATAGGAAAGATAAATAAGGAGTAGAATTAAATGAGCTTTAAGAAAAAGATAACAAAGCTTTTTAATGATGCTGAAATAGTAGAGTTTGATAGTAAATCTAAATTTGTTATTATGAGCGATTGTCATCGAGGGGATGGAGGATTATCAGATGGATTTTCAAGAAATCAAGATATATACTTTTTTGCCCTAAATCATTATTACAATGATGGATTTACTTATATAGAACTAGGTGATGGAGATGAGCTTTGGGAGAATAAGAAAGCTTCTGACATAATAGAAAATTACAGCAATATATTCTGGCTTTTATCAGAGTTTAGAAAGGATAATAGATTATATTGTATCTTTGGAAATCATGATAAGGTTAAAAAAGATAGAAAATATGTTAATGCCAATTTTAGCAGCTTTTTTGATCGTTCTAAGAATGAAGAAGTACCCTTATTTAAGAATATGAAGTTTCATGAGGCACTTGTTCTAAAATACAAGTATACTGAAAATAAAATATTATTGCTCCATGGACATCAAGGAGATTTTTTTAATGATGAAGCATGGCTTTTCACACGTTTTTTAGTAAGATATTTATGGAAGACACTAGAAAAATATAGGGTGAATGATCCCACAAGTACAGCAAAAAATCACAAGAAAAAAAGAGTAGTTGAAAAGAAATTTAGTCAGTGGATTGAAGAGAATAAGTGTTTAGTTATTACTGGACATACTCATAGACCAATGTTTCCTGAAGTAGGGGAGATTCCTTATTTTAATGATGGAAGCTGTGTTCATCCTAGATGTATTACAGCTATTGAAATTAAAAATGGAAATATAGAACTTGTTAAATGGTGTTTAGCAGCAAGACAAGATGGGGTGTTATATATAAAAAGAACATCTCTTGAAGGATCAAAGAATATAAATAGCTATTTTTATAAAAATGAATAATTTATTTTAAATATTGGTTTGAGTAAAAATTAACCAATATTTTTTTGCGCAAATGAATAAAAATGAAAAAATTAGGATAAATTCAAAAAAACATAAGCTTAATAATAAAATTTGAAATAAACCGTTTACAAAAGTTCGAAAAAGGAATAAAATTAACTTGTATACTAATTCGGAAAAAATAAGAATATTAGGGGGAATAATCATGAAAAAGAAAATGTTGAGTGTTTTACTTGCTACAGCTATGGCACTTGGAACAATTAGTACAATAGATACAGCTGTATACGCTGTAGATGGTGCTGTTAATACCGCTACAAGTGCACCAGTAAATTTACAGGTTCCAAACTTAGCTTATGATGATGATAGCATAACTTTAATTTGGGAAAAGGGGCAAAACTACGAAAATATAGTAGATTATAATGTATACCAAAATGGAAAGCTTGTAGGAACTGCAAAACAAAACTTTGCTGAAAACTCTAAGTTTACTAATGCATATATAGATGCTTTTTATGCTAAAGATACTAACAATGAACATACCAAAATTCAAAATTTATCTTTTAAAGCAACAGGTTTAAACCCAGATACTGAATATACATTTACAGTAAAAGGTGTTCTTGCAAATGGAACTGAAACAGAAGCAAGTAATACTGTAGTTCAAAAGACTACTCCTAAGAAACAAGAATTTAACATACTAGATTATGGTGCTAAGGATACAGGGAGAATTATAGATTATAAGGGAAGAGAAGCTGAAATAAAAGCTAATACTAAGGCTATCCAAAGTGCAATTGATGCTTGTGCAGAAGGTGGAAAAGTTGTAATCCCAGCAGGTACATATACATCAGGTTCTTTATGGCTTAAGAGCAATATTACAATAGAACTTCAAAAGGGAGCTGTACTTTCAGGTTCTACTAATGCAGATGATTATGAACAAAATTATTTATTAAGAAACTACTCAACAGATAGAAGAACATGGGGATTATTAAATGCCTTTACTGAAGATGGCTCTATAGAAAACATCAGAATAGTTGGTGAAGGTATTATAGATGGTAATGGATGGAAATATGATAATAATGGTACATTTACAACTGAACCAAGCTATCAAGAAAAGGATGAATTAGATCCAGCTGGTGCTGAATATAACTTACCAGTTTATGCATATGGAAGTAACTCAAAAGTTTATAATAAAGATGATGAAAGTAAGAGCTATGGATTACTTGCAGCTGATGCATGTAAGAAAGCTCAAGAACAAGGATATACATTAGCTCAAGCTTATTCAACAAGACCAACACTTATGATTATGAAAGGTGTTGAAGGTGTTTATTTAGAAGATATAACAGTTACTAACCCAGCATTCCATGGAATGTCATTTGGAGAATGTAACAACCTTGTTGTTAACTCAATAAAAGACTTTACTTTTGGAAATAACAATGGTGATGGTATTGGAATAGATTCTACAAGTAACTGTCTAGTATTTAACTCAACATTTGATACTGGAGATGATGCTATAAACTTTGCATCAGGACTTGGTGCATTATCATCATATAATGATCCAGCAGAAAATGTTAGAATTTTTAACAACTTCGTTAGACAATCACATGGTGGAATAATTGCTGCAGGAAGCCATACAGGAGCAGGAATTAAAAATATTCTTGCTGAAGATAATGTTTCAAATCATTCAGATACTCCATTTAGATTTAAGAGTGCACCAGTTAACGGTGGTGGAGTTAGCGATGTTTTAATAAGAGATAATGCAGTGGCAAACCCTAATAGTCAGGCATTTATGTTTACAACAAAATATAATGATCCAAATCAAATATTAGCCTTTGAAGCTTCAGAAGCTGTTGCTAAATTTGAAAATATAAGCATTAAGAATGTAACTGTATCAACACATACAACAGCTGATCCAATTAAAGTTGAAGGTGCTATTACAGATGGACATAATAACATTGATTTTGATAATGTTAAATTTATGAACTTCCAAAAAGGTAACTCAATTACAGGATTAAGCAATTCAACATTTGATGATGTAGTATTTATAGGTTCTACTCCTGAAAATCAATGGAAAGTTAGTGATAGCAAAAATCTAAAATTCACAGGTACAACAGAAGAAAAAGATTCTGTTAAAGATGCTAAGGAAGGTCCTGCATGGACAGAAAATCCAAGTGTAACAGGCAATGATGTTACAGCACAATCTGTAAAATTATCATGGAGTGCTGCAAAAGATAATGTAGCAGTTAAAAATTACATTGTAAAAACTTATGTGGGTAATGATTTAGCTGATACACAAATAGTTGGAAATGTTACAGAATACACTGAGACAGGTTTAATGCCAGGAGTAGCATACAAGTTTGTAGTTGAGGCAGAAGATGCAACAGGAAACAGAACTGATAATGGACCAAACATTACTGTTACTACATCAAGTGAGGATAATTTTGTAGGAATTAAAGCGCCAGCTGATACTAATATAACTGTTAAGGATACAGGATATACATGGACATCTGTTTACTTTAACCCATGTACTGGAGATAACGTAAGAAAATACGAAATCTATGCTAATGGAGAAAAAGTAAAAGAACTACTAAATGCTTCAGAACAAAATGGAATGATTAAGAATGGATTAGTTCAAGCAAGTATTGGTAAGTTAAAGCAAGGAACTGAAAATATAATAACTGTTAAAGCTTTAGATGATAAAGGAAATACAATTGAATATACTAAAGCAATAGCAAAAACTTGGGATAAGTTTGATGATGAAGCTCCTTCATGGGCAAAGAGTTCAGAGCTTAAAGCTGTAGTTGATGGAAATAGTGTTAAGTTAAGCTGGAGTGCTGCTACTGATGATAATGCTATATTAGGATATAGAGTATATGTTAATGGAAAGGTTCAAGGTGAAGGTGAATTCAACCAAGCTAATAGAACGCTTACAACAACAGACACAAGTTATGAAATTAAAGATTTAGAACCTGGTACTTATACATTCAAGGTTGAAGCAGGAGATACTTGGTGGAGATCTGCATCTACAGAAGTAGGTATAGCTGCACCAACTAATTGGAGTGGACAAGGACCAATAGCAACAGTAGAAATTAAGGCACCATCAACAGATGCGGAAGAAGATACTAATAAGAAGGATGAAACTACTGACAATGTATCAGGAGATAATAATAATTCATCTACAGAAGGTAACAAAGAAGATAATAATGCTTCAGTAGAAGATAGCAAAGATAACACTAATAAAGAAAATGAAACTACTGGTAATGCATCAGAAGATAATAATACTTCAGTAAAAGATAGTAAAGATGCTTCAAATACTACTAAGAAATCTTCAAAGAAAGCTTCTGCTAAGACAGGTGATAAGGTACTAAAAGCTGTAGCTGGAATCGCAGCACTTATGATAGTTAGTATTGGAGGCATGTTCTTAAGCAAAAAGAAAGAAGATTAATAAATAGCCAATTCATAAAACCAAATTCATAGATAAAAAATCACCATATTTAAAATGTGGTGATTTTTTGCTTTTAAAAGATTATAATATTCATAATAAAATTTATTTAGGAGGAAGTCTATAGTTAATAAAAAGGTGTACAAATGTGTTTGAAAATGTTAATATGTACCCGAGAGGTGAGATTAACATGAATAAACAT
>NZ_FPBY01000013.1 GCF_900116755.1 Clostridium sp. DSM 8431 | reverse complement strand
GCACTTCCGAACAAATGGTTTGATGAAATCAAACTATTTGACATGTCTAAGGTAGAAACAGCAGTTTTGCATTATTATAAAGAATAATGGAGATTTATCAAGAGCCGTGTGCGAGGCCCGCATGCACGGTTCTGTGAGAGGAAAGACCTCAGAAAAAAATATTTCTGAGGTTCACCTACTCGATAAATAAAAGAAGTATAAAAAAATGCATTAATAGGATATATTAACGCATTTTTCTATTTGAACCCTTATTATAGTGCTCTTTCAACTTTTCCAGATCTTAAACATCTTGTACAAACATGAACTGTCTTTGGAGTTCCGTTAACTAAAGCTTTTACTTTCTTTATGTTAGGAGCCCAAGTTCTCTTTGATTGACGATGTGAATGGCTGAATTGAACTCCGGCAACTACGCCTTTGTTACATATTTCGCATCTTCTTGCCATTTGAAAACACCTCCTTGTTATGTGAAGATAAAATCTCTTCAATAGGACAATAAGAATTTTATCATAAAGTGAATAAAAAAATCAAGTGTTATATAAAATAATTTATAATAATATTAATAGTAATTGTAATAACATAAATAATTATTGGAATATAAATCTTGAATAATATATTTAACTAAGATAAAATAGTACGTAAGGAAAAAGTAAGAGGAGGAATTGTAATGATTGGATTTTCTAAAGAAAATGGTGAAATACATTACTCTGATGAGGTCTTAGCAAAAATAGTTGGATTATCAACTATGGAGTGCTATGGTGTTGTAGGAATGGTATCTAAAAACGCTAGTGAAGGTTTTTGGGAACTTATGAGAGTAGAAAATTTAAGCAAAGGTGTTAAAATAAATTGCACTGAAGATAATAGATTAAATATAGAATTATATATAATGGTTGAGTACGGAACTAGAATATCAGTAATAGCCAATAATATAATTCAAAAGGTAAGATATAGTGTAGAAAACTTTACAGGATTAAAAGTTTCTGCTATAACCGTTAATGTTCAAGCGGTAAGAGTGTAGGAGGTAGAAATGGAGTATATATCAATTAATGGCCGTGATTTTTATAACATGGTCGTAAATGCCAGTAATAGATTATCAGAGGAAAGTGAGTTCGTAAATTCACTAAATGTTTTCCCTGTTCCGGATGGAGACACAGGTACTAATATGTCAATGACATTTAAAGCAGCTGTAAAGGAAATAGAAAACATGAACTCAGATTCTATTGGGGAAGTGTCAAAAACTCTTGCAAAAGGAGCTTTAATGGGGGCAAGAGGAAACTCAGGTGTTATTCTTTCTCAAATACTTAGAGGTTTATCAAAGGGCTTAGCAGGAGTAGATGAAGCTGATGCTGGACAAATAGTAGCAGCATTTAAATCTGGGTGTAATTCTGCTTATAAAGCAGTTATGAGACCTACAGAAGGTACAATACTTTCTGTAATAAGAGCAGCAGCTGAAGCAGGAATGGAAAGTAATAAAACTAATATAGTTGAATTATTAGAAGAAATTACAGCAGCTGCTAAAGTAATGCTTGATAAAACACCAGATCTTCTGCCAGCTTTAAAGAAGGCAAAAGTTGTAGATTCAGGGGGAATGGGATTATACATCATATTACAAGGAATGACTGCAGCTTTAAAAGATGATATAAAGGCTGAAATTAAAGATGTAAAAATATCAGAAGGTGGTAATGTAGGTGCTAAATCCACTGTAGAAGCTGATATTAAATTTGGATACTGTACTGAATTTATAATTTTAGGAGATGCATCTAAAGCTGAGAGTTTCCAAGATGAAATAGAGTCTTTAGGAGATTCAATGATAGTAGTTGGATATGAAGATGTTATTAAAGTTCATATTCATACTAATGATCCTGGAGCTGTACTTTCAAAGGCAGTAAAAATCGGAGAATTATCTAAAATTAAAATAGATAATATGAGAGAAGAACATAGAGAGCTTCTTTTAAGTGAAGAAGAAATAAAAGAAAATTCTACAGAAGAAGCAGTATTAGAAGAAAGTAAAAAATTTGCATTCATAACTGTTGCTATGGGAGATGGAATAACAAAAATATTTAAAGAACTTGGAGCTGATTATGTAATTGAAGGCGGCCAAACAATGAACCCATCTACTCAAGATATGTTAGAATGTATAAATAAGGTTAATGCTGAACATATATTTATTTTACCAAATAATAAAAATATAATAATGGCAGCTAATCAAGCGGCTGAAATTTCAGATAAAGATGTAAGAGTAATTCCAACAAAATCAATTCAACAAGGTGTTACATGCTTAACTATGTTTAATGCAGATAGTGATGCAGATAACAACGAAGAAGAATTAAAAGAAATTATGGAAACTGTTAAATCAGGATCTATAACATATGCAGTTAGAGATACTGAAATGGATGGTCTTGTAATTAATGAAGGAAATATCTTAGGCTTACAAGAAGGTAAGATTACAGAAGTAGGAACTGAAAAGTTTGAAGTTACTGAAAAGATTCTAGAAAAAATGATAGATGAAGATAGCGAATTAGTTACTTTATTCTATGGTAATGATGTTACTGAAGAAGAAGCAGAAGAATTTGTGTCTAAATTAGAAGATAAATATGAAGATATAGATTTCCAATGCTATAAGGGAGATCAGCCTTTATATTATTTTTTAATGTCAGTAGAATAAATTTGTTTAAGAAGCACCTTAAATGGTGCTTTTTATTTTGAGGAGAATTATTATGGATATATACAGTTCAGTGTCATCCCTTAAGGGGGTTGGGCCAAAGGCTAGTGAAAAGCTTAATAAAGCAGGGATTTTTAATATTCTTGACTTATTATTATATTTTCCAAGAGATTATGAGTTTTTAAGTGGAAATCCAGAGTTTAATGAAATAGACTGTGAAGAAAAGCAGATATTAACATGCACAGTTAAAAAAATAGGTAGTGCTATTAGAACTAGAAATGGTAAATACTTAGTAACTATAGAATTTGAATATAAAGGTCATAAGGTTGAAGGTAAATGGTTTAATCAGCCCTACATCAGAAATAATTTTAGACTTGGATGTGATTATAGTCTTTTAGGGAAGTTTAAGAGAATAGGCAATATGCTTGAAATAGTTAATCCTATAATTGGAGGAAATGTAGTTTTAAATAGTGAAATAAAACCTATTTATCCACTTAAGGGAGATTTGACAGATAAGTTTCTTACAAAACAGATAATTTCTGTACTTGAAAATATTAAGATATCTGAAAATCTTCCGAAAGAAATACTTGAAAGATATAAACTTATCTCTTTAGATAGCGCTATACGAGAAATACATTTTCCAAAGGATAAAGAATTATTAAACAGTGCTATAACAAGATTGAAGTTTCAAGAGTTATTCACATATTCCATGAAGCTTCTTCTTTTGAAGCATAATATAAAAGGAAAGTCAAAAGGTATTAGCTTTCCATGGAATGATAAATTATCAGAACTTAAAAAAGCACTTCCATATGAACTTACTGGTGCCCAAACAAGGGTAGTAAGAGATATTTTAAGAGATCAAAAAAGTCCTCTTCCAATGAATAGATTAGTTCAGGGGGATGTAGGTAGTGGTAAAACTGTTGTTGCACTAATAGCAATATATAATGTATATACTAATGGATATAAAAGTGCCTTTATGGTTCCTACAGAAATTCTTGCAAATCAACATTATGAGGAAGCTAAAAAACTTTTATCTCCCTTTGGAGTAGAAATTGAGCTTTTAACTGGAAGTACTTCTGCAAAAGAAAAGAAGCGAATTAAAGAAAGAATTAAGGAAGATGGACCTTTAGTTGTTATTGGAACTCATGCACTTATTCAAGAAGATGTGGAATTTAATAAGCTTGGTCTTGTAATTACTGATGAACAGCATAGATTTGGGGTAGAGCAGAGAAGTAAACTTATAAATAAAGGGTTAAGGGCAGATTGCCTCGTTATGACAGCTACTCCTATACCAAGAACTCTTGCTTTATACCTTTATTCAGACCTTGATGTCTCTGCTATAGATGAACTTCCACCAGGGAGAAAGAAAATTGATACAAGATTCTTTCAAGAGTCAGCAAGTGATAAAGCTTATAAACTTGTAATGGATGAAATTGATAAGGGAAGGCAGGCTTATATTGTATGCCCTCTTATTGAAGAAGATGAAAAGGAGCAACTTAATTCTGTTGAAAGTGTTTATAGAAAACTAAAGGATGGAATATTTAGAGATATAGAAGTTGAAATTCTTCATGGAAAGATGAAACCTCAAGAAAAGGATGAGATAATTACAAGATTTAAAGAAAATAAAACTAAGGTTCTTATATCAACAACTGTTATAGAGGTAGGAGTTAATGTGCCTAATGCTTCTGTTATGATTGTTGAAAATGCTGAAAGATTTGGATTGGCTCAGCTTCATCAGCTTAGAGGTAGAGTTGGAAGAGGGGAATATGAATCTTATTGTATTCTTATAGCTAATGCTAAGACTAATACTACTAAAAAGAGAATGATGATAATGACTGAATCTACAGATGGTTTTTATATTTCAGAGCAGGATCTAAAACTTAGAGGTTCTGGAGAAATGTTTGGAATGAAGCAAAGTGGTACTGAAGGTCTTCTTTTAGCAGATATATATGAAGATATGAATATTTTAAGATGTGCTAGAGGGGAAGCTAATAAAATTTTAGGTAATATTAATGAAGAGAATAAGAGAATGGTATATGAAATTTCAATGGGACTTGAAAAAAGCAGTAAATATATTTGTTTTAATTAAAAGCTTTTGTTGTATATAAAAAGGAAATTGTATATACTTATTTAGTACGATATAATGAAATATGACACAAATAGTCAAGGAGGCAAAAATAAAGTGAGAATAATAGCAGGTAAGGCAAGGGGACATAAGCTGCTTTCGCCAGCAACTATGGAAACAAGACCTACTTTAGATAGAGTTAAGGAAGCTATGTTTAGTTCTATACAAATGCAGATTCCAGGAGCAGTAGTAGTAGATGTATTTGCAGGAACAGGAAGCTTAGGACTTGAAGCTGCAAGTAGAGGAGCAAAGGAAGTATACTTAGTGGATAAAAGTCCAGTAACATACCCATTATTAAAGAAAAATATTGAAAACTTAAAGTTTGGAGATTTTTGTACTTCATTAAATATGGATGCTTATGAAGCTTTAAAGAAGTTAAATAATAAAGGGATTAAGTTTGATATAATATTTGTTGATCCACCATATTGTAAAGAAATGATTCCTGAAGCTTTGAAAATCATTGAAGAAAATGATATGCTTAATGAAGATGGGATTATAGTAACAAAAATAGACTCAATTGAAGAAATTTATGAAGGATACAATAAGATAAGGATTTCTAAGAGTAAAAGGTATGGTAATACTACTGTATGTTACTATAAATACTAAGGGGGATTAATAATGAAAATTGCCGTTTATCCAGGAAGTTTTGACCCTATAACTTTAGGTCATTTGGATGTAATAAGAAGGGGGGCTAAAATTTTTGATAAGGTAATTGTTGGAGTTTTAGTTAATGTTAATAAAAGTGGGTTATTTGATATTGAAGAGAGAGTTGAACTTATTAAAAAAGCAGCTAAAGATATACCAAATGTTGAAGTAATGAGTTTTAATGGTCTATTAATTGATTTTATGAAACAATGTAATGCAACTGTTATTTTAAAAGGATTAAGAGCTTTGTCAGATTTTGAATATGAATTTCAGATGGCCCTTATGAATAATAAACTTGATCCAGAAATTGAGACATTATTTATGATGACATCATCTCAATATTCATATTTAAGTTCGTCAGCAATAAAGCAAGTTGCTAAATTTAAAGGAAACTTAAGTGGTCTTGTGCCAGAAGAGGTTATCCCTGATATAATAGAGAAAATTAATAGTAAGTAATGTTTGAGTGTGGGATGAGGTGGTGTTGTGAGTAAATCGATGGATGGTAACGTTGTTGAACTTCTTGAGTATCTACAAGATACAATAGAAAGTTCTCCTAGGGTACCTATGAGTGGAAAGACAATGATTGATAGAAAAGAGATTTTGGGAATTATTACCGAAATAGTCAACTATCTTCCAGAACAATTTAAAAAGGCTCAATGGGTATTAGATGAAAGAGATAGAATTTTAAGTGAAGCTAAAAAAGAATATGATTCTGTAAAAAAAGAAACTATAGAAATGATGAAAGAGAATGTTGAGAATCATGATATAGTTAGGGAAGCAAACATAAGAGCAAAGGAAATAATTTCGGCAGCTAAAAGAGATGCTAAAGTTATAAGACTTCGTTCAAGAGATTATTCAGATGAAATTTTAACTCAGCTTGATAAAGAAATTGAAAAGAAAAAGGAAGAGCTGATACAGTCACTTCAACAAAGTTTTGAACAGGCTGCAAGTGATTTAGATCAAAAAATAGGTGCTACCAGCTCTACCATAAAAGAAAATATTAAAGAATTAAGAGATATGAAAAAGTAATTTATTAAATATTTTTAATATAAGGTACATGAATAAAATTAATATGGTAGGTACTATATAATAATAAATACTAAAGTTACTTGTAGTGCTTGAAACTATTGATGAAGTTTCAAGGCTAGTAAGGGTTAGTTTTGAAAGTATAAATGTAATTATAAAGCTTAATATACCTTGTATAAATTTAAGTAGTGAGTAATTTAAAAGTGAAACCTTATGTTCACTTATAAAGGAACTAACCTGAGCAATTATGCATATCCCTGAAAATGAGCATAAAAAGCTTATTATGCTTAATTTTAGTGGTAATGCAAGATAGGACTTTGAAATTAAACTACATCCATTTGTGATTTCAATGCTTCCTAAAAATAAAGAATATAATGAATTTTTTTCTAAGTTTAGAAGTAATTCGAGTTTATAAAAAACAATGCTTATATAAGTATTGTTTTTTATTATACTTATAATTACTGAGAATATAACAATAAAAGCGCCTATGGTTATAGATGTTTTTACAGCATCATTTATAGAAGTTTTAAATTTTGTACCAAAGTCTACATTTGAAGAATGAAAAGATATAGCTTTTTCTAAGTATAAAGGTTTTGCATTCTTTCTTATTAGAAAACCAATTATTAAAGGAGCGATATAGTTAGAAATTAATAAAATATATGCAAATTTAATGTTTCCAAGCATAGATATTGCAACAGGCCCTATAATGAATAATGGACCACAGTTAGTTGCTATATTTAAAAGACGAAGATATTCTTCTCTTGATATAAAATTTTCTTTATAAATGTCTGAACAGTATTTAGCTCCAAGCGGATAACCACATAGTATGCTTGCAGTTATAGGAAAGGCTGAAGCTTTAGAAAGTCCAAGAGGTTTGCATAAAATTGGACCTAAAATTTTAGAATACAAGTCTATTCCATTATAAGAAATTAATAAATTACATATGACTAAAAAGGGAAATATAGTTGGCAGTATTGAATAAAACCATAGTTTACATCCTTCAATAGAGGCAGTTATTGAATTATTTATATCTAGCACAAAAAATATAATTAGAAGAGTAAGAAAAAAACATATTATGTAATTAGAATTTATTTTTAGTTGTTTAATTAAAAGAATAGTTAAGATAATTATAAAAAGCCATAGACATATAATATAAAACATAAAATCACTCCTATCTGATATATTTATATTTTCTAAGGCTTTACTTTATTATATTTTATTTTAAATATATTGGACTTTTTAAGTAGTCTTCATAAGGAGAAATTGATGGATTTATAATTGAATAAGCTTTTGTACCAAGAATATCTAATTCTAATTTTTTATTTTGAGTTTTTTTAGGTACTTTAGTTATTATATCTATAGAACTTTTGCTTTTCATTTCTTTTAATATTTCTCTACCTCTAGAATTGAAAGCAAGAGGACGGATATAATCATCAAAATTATTAATAATTGATTTTAAATCATAATTTTCAAGGCCTATAAAAAAGCTTAATAAAATTCTACTTATTCTTGTATAGGTATATCTTTTGCTTTTTACCTTTAAAATTAGTTCGTTTATATCTTTTGAATTAAGAATTTCTTTCAATATTTTATTGTCAATCCCTTCTGAAACGTCAGATATATTGTTAATTTTTTCACCTTCTATTATCAATTTGTATCTTAAATAGTTAAAAATATCATTTTCAAATGTAAAATTGTAATTATTGCACTGAAGATTATAAAGATAATCATAAGTTGCTTTTGGAACAAGATTTTTTAGAGCTTCTATATTTTTTTTCTCTAAAAGAATTTTTCTAATTGCAGTTGCAGATGAAAAACTTTTTGATATTTTTGTGTCATTATAGTCAGCTCCAGTTCGTTGTATTGTTCTTGGGACAATAGAGCTATCTAATTTAATTAAAGATTTTATATATTCAATTCCCAATATATTATTTGATTTTGATAAAATTTCTGAAATTTCTATATGGGATAAATAATCCTTAAGGGCAAAACTTCTTGCTAAGTGGAAAGGAAGTCCTTCATTTAAATAAGATTTTAATGAGTTTTTAAAATCTTCAGGTTCATAAGTAAGGGTTTTAGAAACCTTTGTTAATGAATTTATATCTCCACATTCACTACCAAAATACAAGTTATTAATAACTGAAGAAGAATTTAATATTTTACATGCACCATAAGCAAAGCCTTCAGCAGAAGATATTGAGTATATTAAAGGAAGTTCAATTACAAGATCAACTCCATTTAATACTGCAATTTCAGCTCTTGACCATTTATCTAAAAGCCCTGGAGTTCCTCTTTGCATAAAGTTACCACTCATAATGCACACTATGCCGTCAGAGTTTGTGTCTTTTATGGCATTACTTAGATGATGCTCATGTCCTTGGTGAAAAGGATTATATTCGGTAATAATTCCAGTTAAATTCATAATAAAAATTCCTCCATATTAACATAATAAAAGTATTATAGCATAAGTTGGATTTAAAATAAGAATTAAAAAAATAAGGTTTAACAGATTGTTAATAAAAAAACGTTGTCTGATAATTTAGATAATTTTTAATCTAAAGACTTTATGAAAATAGCATATTTTGTATTGAAATTTTATATGTTTAAGGAGTATATTAGTATTATGTAGACAGACAGTCTTGAAAGGAGAAATAAACTTATGGAACTTATGAACAAAATTTTTGAAGAAGCAAAAAGGGATAAAAAGAGAATAGTATTACCAGAAGGAAATGAAGAAAGAACTTTAGTAGCTGTTCAAGAAATAGAAAGACAAGGTATAGCTGATGCTGTATTAATAGGAAATAAAGAAGAAATATTAGCTAAGGCTAAGACTTTAGATGTAGATTTAACAGGAGTTGAAATAATCGACCCAGAAGAATCAGAAAAATTAGGAGCATACGTTGAAGCATTCTATGAATTAAGAAAGAACAAAGGAATGACTATGGAAAAGGCTGATAAGATAGTTAGAGATCCTTTATACTTCGCAACAATGATGGTTAAACTTGATGATGCAGACGGTATGGTATCAGGAGCAGTTCATACAACAGGAGACCTTTTAAGACCAGGTTTACAAATAATTAAAACTGCACCAGGTGTATCTACAGTATCAAGTTTCTTTATAATGTTAGTACCTGGATCTAAGTACGGTGAAGATGGATTATTATTATTCTCAGACTGTGCAGTAAATCCAAATCCTAATGAAGATCAATTAGCTGCAATAGCTATAGCAACAGCTGAAACAGCTAAGAACCTTTGCAAAATGGAACCAAACGTTGCTATGCTTTCATTCTCAACAATGGGAAGTGCTGATGGAGAATTAGTACAAAAGGTTAGAAACGCAACAGAAAAAGCAAAAGAATTAAGACCTGACTTAAATATTGATGGTGAATTACAATTAGATGCTGCAATAGTTGAAAAGGTAGCAAGCCAAAAAGCTCCAAACAGTAAAGTTGCAGGAAAGGCTAACGTATTAGTATTCCCAGATTTACAAGCAGGAAACATTGGATATAAATTAGTTCAAAGATTTGCAAACGCAGAAGCAATTGGACCTATCTGTCAAGGATTTGCAAAACCAATCAATGACTTATCAAGAGGATGTAACTCAGACGATATAGTTAAGGTTGTTGCAATTACAGCAGTTCAAGCTCAAGCAACTAAATAATTAATTAAATAATAGGTTACTTTAATAAAGTAAGTTATATAGTTATTGGATAAAAAAGTGGAGATTATTAAATAAATTAGTGTTTTTAAAAGAGGGGGATATACTAATGAAAGTATTAGTAATTAACTGTGGAAGTTCATCGTTAAAATATCAACTTATAGATATGGAAAATGAAGAAACTTTAGCTCAAGGATTAGTGGAAAGAATAGGACTACCAGGATCAAGTTTAGTTCAAAAAGTTAATGGTAATAAACATAAGATTGAAGAAGATATGAATGATCATAAAGAAGCTATGAAACATGTATTAGATCTTCTAGTAGATGGGGAATTTGGAGTGATTAAATCTTTAGATGAGATATCAGCTGTTGGACATAGAGTTGTTCACGGAGGAGAAAAATATCTTAAGTCAGTTTTAGTTGATGATAAGGTTATGGAAGATTTAAAAGAATGTGTTAAATTAGCTCCATTACATAATGGACCAAATAGAACAGGTATAGAAGCATGTAAAGCCTTAATGCCAAACACACCAATGGCACTAGTATTTGATACAGCTTTCCATTCATCAATGCCTGAAAAATCATTCCTTTATGCACTTCCATATGAATTCTATGAAAAGAATCATATTAGAAAATATGGTGCACATGGAACAAGTCATAAATATGTATCTTTAAAAGTTGCAGAAGTTATGGGTAAAGAATTAAAAGACTTAAAAATAATTAGCTGTCATATCGGTAACGGAGCAAGTATTACAGCTGTTAAAGATGGAAAATCTATTGATACAACAATGGGATTTACACCACTTGATGGTTTAGTAATGGGTACAAGATGCGGTAGCATAGATCCATCAATAGTTACTTATTTAATCACTGATTTAGGTTATACTGCTGAAGAAGTAAATGAAATAATGAATAAAAAATCAGGTGTTTTAGGAATAACTCAAATGAGTTCGGATTTAAGAGACCTTAAAGAAGCAGCTTATAAACATGGAGATAAGAGAGCTCAGCTTGCTTTAGATATTTATGCTTATAAGATAAAACTTCAAATTGGTGCTTATGCAGCAGCATTAAATGGGCCTGATGCTATCATATTTACAGCAGGTATCGGAGAAAACTCATGGGAAACAAGAATCGATATATTAGAAGGTCTTGAATACATGGGAGTAAAATTTGATAAAGAAAGAAATAATGTGATGGGAGAATTAGCAGAAATTTCTGCAGCAGACTCAAAAGTTAAAGTTTTCGTTATCCCAACTAACGAAGAATTAATGATTGCAAAAGAAACAGTAGATTTATTAAAATAATCTCTTGACTTTTATTCACTCACTTTATATAATAAATTGTGTTTGTTCAGTAAATATTTTAGTTAAGGAGTGAAAAGGCTCTTATTTAGAGTCGTTTTTATGAAGATACGATTTTCAGACTTAATATCAAAAAAAGAAAGAAAAAAAAGTATTTCCTATAAGTTTGATCTTGAACCTTTCAATTTTGAAGGAGAGATGATTAAACCAGTTTCGCAAGTTGCAGTTGAAGGACTAGCAACATCTGATAGTGAAATTGTAGTTATTAAAGCTCATATTAAATGTGATTTAGAACTTAAGTGTTCTAGATGCCTAGAGGCCTTTATCTATCCAGTAGATATTGATATAGAAGAGAGGTTTACAAATGATATGTCTTTATTAGATGAAGACGAAGAACTATCTTTTGTAAAAGATGATGTGTTAGACATCTCGGAAGTTGTTGAAAGTTCAATAGTTTCTACCTTGCCTATTAAAAGACTTTGCAGTGAAGACTGTAAAGGCCTTTGTCAAAGTTGTGGTGTAAACTTAAATAAGGAAAGCTGCAGCTGTAACAACGAAGATTATGATCTTAGATTTGAAAAGCTAAGAGCGTTGTTGAATAATAAGGAGGTGTAAGCATGGGAAATCCAGCAAGAAAGACATGTAAAGCTAGAAGAGATTCAAGAAGAGCTCAAACTTTCAAGGCAAAGACTCCAGGAATAGTAGAATGTCCTCAATGTCACGAAATGAAGTTAGCTCATAGAGTATGTAAGAACTGTGGTTACTACAAGAGCAAAGAAGTAGTAGTTACTGAAGAATAAAGAAAGTCTTATGACTTTCTTTTCTTTTTATATAGAAAAAAATATGAAAAAAAGGAGAAAAAATTATGAAGATAGCTATAGATGGAATGGGCGGAGATAATGCTCCACAAGCTGTAGTAGATGGAATGGTTCAAGCATTAAATGAATATTCAGATATAGAAGTATATATTACAGGGCCTAAAGAAAAAATAGAAGCAGAGCTTTCAAAACATAATTATCCTAAAGAAAGAGTGAAAATAGTAGATGCGACTGAAGTAGTTTTTACAAATGAGCATCCAGTAATGGCCCTTAGAAAGAAAAAAGATTCTTCTATAGTAAAAGCATTAAATTTAGTAAAGCAAGGGGAATGTGATGCTGTTATATCAGCTGGAAGTACAGGTGCTTTTTTGGCAGGATGTACTTTAATAGTGGGAAGAATTAAAGGGGTTGATAGACCTGCTTTAGCTCCAATTATGCCAGGAAGAAAAGGTAACTTTATGGTAGTAGATGTTGGTGCTAATGTGGATTGTAAACCTCAATATCTTGTGCAATTTGCAAAAATGGGGAAAATATATTATGAAATAATGTTCGATAGTAAAGATACATCTATTGGTTTAGTTAATATAGGGGTAGAAGAAGAAAAGGGAAATGAACTTACAAAAGCTACATACCAATTATTAAAAGAAGAAGATTTTAATTTTGTAGGTAATATAGAACCAAGAGATATTCCACGTGGCGAAGTTAATGTACTAGTTACTGATGGATTTGTTGGAAATACTGTCTTAAAAATGTATGAAGGATCAGCCTCTTCTATATTAGGTATAGTTAAGGATGAAATATATTCTTCTTCATTAATATCTAAGATAGGAGCTCTTTTATTAAAGCCAGTATTTAAAAATCTTAAAACTAAATTCGACTACACTGAAGTTGGAGGAGCACCTTTTTTAGGTGTTAATGGAATATGTATTAAAGCTCATGGAAGTTCTGATGGAAAGGCTTTTAAAAATGCTATAAAACAAACTAAATCTTTTTATGATAAAGGAGTTTTAGAGAAAATAAAGGAAGAGATTCAAAAATAAATTTCAAATAAAATTAAATATAAATTATGATTTTTTCCAAAGTTATATTGACGAATATATCTTTATATACTATTATCTTATTGAAAGAACTTTGGAGGTGAAATTTATGTTTGAAAGAGTGCAGGAAATAATAGCTGATAAGTTAAGTGTAGATGCTGAAGAAATTACAATGGATTCAGAATTTATTGAAGATTTAAATGCTGATTCTTTAGATATAGTAGAACTTATAATGGCTTTAGAAGATGAGTTAGAATTAGAAATTCCAGACGAAGATGTTGAAAAATTTGTGAGTGTTGGAGATGTAGTTAATTATATTAAAGAACATCATGAAGAATAATATAATCCCGCTGTTATTTTGCGGGATTTTAATTTTAGTTTATTCTTGAATTTGTTAGTAAGCCCTGAAAATTGAAGAATAAACTTTTGAGGAGAGTTTAAAAATGAATGAAAATGATATAAACCAGGTGGAGAGTGCGTTAAAAGTAAAATTTAATGATTATAGTTATATAAATATTGCTTTAACACATAGCTCTTATGCTAAGCAGTTTAAAGATGGATGTTATAATGAAAGACTTGAATTCTTAGGAGATTCAGTGCTTCAGCTATGTGTAACAGAATATCTTTTTACTAACTATAAAAAGAAAGCAGAAGGAGAACTTACTAAATTAAGAAGTCTTATAGTATGCGAAAATTCTCTTTATGCTGTAGCTCAAAATATTGGCCTTTCAAAATTTATTAAAATGAGTAAAGGTGAAGAACTTACTGGAGGAAGAGAAAGAAAATCTATACAAGCAGATGCTGTAGAAGCTGTAATAGCAGCTATATATTTAGACAGAGGAATTAAAGAAGCTAATAAATTTATTTTAAGAGAATTTAAGAGCATAATAGATAAGGCTATAAAAAATAAAATAATTTTAGATTTTAAAACAAGATTACAAGAATATCTACAAGAAGGTGGAGAAATAGAAATAGTTTATGATTTAGTTAAATTTGAAGGCCCACCACATAGAAGAAAGTTCTATGTTAATGTTGTAGTTAAAAATAAGCTTATGGGATCAGGGTCAGGCTTTAGTAAAAAGGAAGCAGAACAAAATGCAGCAAAACAAGCACTAATAACAATGGGGGTAATTGATGAGTAAAAATTATTACATTATACCTGTTTTTGTTCCCCATGAAGGTTGTCCACATGATTGCGTATTTTGTAATCAAGATAGAATAACAGGTGTAAAGGATAAGGTTACAGCAGAAACTGTATATAATATATTAGATGAATATTTAGGAACAATAGATAAAAGTAATGCAACTGTTGAAGTATCATTCTTTGGTGGAACTTTTACAGGAATAAGAGAAGAAAAGCAAAGAGAACTTTTAAGTGTAGCTAAAGAATATAAAGAAAAAGGACTTATAGACAAAATTAGAATGTCAACAAGACCTGATTATATTAATGATTATATACTTGCATACTTAAAGGAATATAAAGTTGACATTATAGAGCTTGGAGTACAGTCTTTAGATGATGAAGTTTTAATTAAGGCTGGTAGAGGACATACAGCAGAAGATGTTTATAAGGCTTCAAAGCTTATAAAAGATTATGGAATAACTTTAGGGCATCAGATTATGCCAGGGCTTCCAGGAGATACTTTTGAAAAAGATAGAGAAACAGTTAGAAAGTCTATAGAAATGAAACCTGATATATGCAGGTTATATCCGTCTTTAGTTATTAAGGATACTCCTATGGAACTGATGTATGAAAGAGGGACATATATTCCTTATACATTAGATGAAGCTACTGAAATCTGTATGGAACTATATAAGATGTATACTGATGCAGGAATAAATGTTATAAGAATAGGGCTTCAGCCTACTGATGAAATTGCAGAAGGTAAAGATGTTGTAGTAGGTCCTTTTCATCCAGCATTTAGAGAACTTGTAGAAGGTCGTCTTTTAGCTGATAAAATTAGAGAGGCATCAGAAAATAAACCTTGTAGTTTAACTATTCAAATCAATCCAAAAGATATAAGCAAGCTTTATGCTAATAAAAAAGTTTACTTTAATAAGCTTATAACTGAAGGATATAAAATAAAGGTTCTTCAAAAAGAAGATGTTATAAGAGGAAGTATTTTAATAGAAAAGAATAAATAAATTTATTATGAAAATATAATAAATGGTATAGAAATTAAGTTCTTTTGTTTCTTGAAGCGTGGAGAATATATTTTTGTCATGGCTTTAATAAGTCTTAAATGATAAAAAAAGTTTATTCTCTACGCTTTTTAATTGAAATTAATTTTGTTTTACTATAAACTTAGAATGATAGATATAGGAGATGAGTTTTATGAAAAAGAAAACAAGGGAAAAAATGATGTATATAATAGCAATAATTATGGTAATCATTTTTCTAGTAAGTTTTATACCAGTTATATTATTTTATTAAGGAGTGGATGAAGTGTTTTTAAAGTCTCTTGAGATAAGAGGATTTAAATCCTTTGCAGATAAAACAGAATTGAAATTTACAAAGGGTGTTACGGCTGTTGTTGGCCCTAATGGAAGTGGGAAAAGTAATATATCAGATTCTGTAAGATGGGTTTTAGGAGAGCAGAGTGTAAAAACTCTTAGAGGAGGCAAGATGGAAGATGTCATCTTTGCAGGTACACAATTTAGAAAGCCTGTAGGTCTTGCGCAAGTATCATTAACCCTAAATAATGAAGATGGAGCTCTTGCTTCTGATTACAATGAAATAACAATTTCAAGGAGAATATTCCGCTCGGGAGAAAATGAATACTTAATCAATGGTACTAAGTGTCGATTAAAGGATATCACTCAGTTATTTATGGATACAGGTATAGGGAAAGAAGGATATTCTTTAATAGGACAAGGTAAAATAGAAGCAATATTAAGTGGAAAGCCTGAGGATAGAAGAGCTCTTCTTGAGGAAGCGGCAGGTATTGTAAAATACAAGTCGAGAAAAGAAGAAGCTGAAAAGAAGCTTAGTAATACTGATAATAATCTTGTAAGAATTAATGATATATTATCAACTTATGAGGAAAGACTTGAACCCTTAAGAATTGAAAGAGAAAAAGCATTACAATATAATGAAATATCTAATGAATTAAAGGAAAAAGAAGTATCTATATTAGTAAGTAATATTAAAATGTTAGATAAGACATTAGAGGATTTTGAAAAAGATGTAAATGCTAGAAAGTTAAGTTTAGAAGGTAAGAGAAAAGAATTACTAAATAATAAGGAAAAATTAAAGGAACTAGAAAAGAATATTGAAGATTTAGAGAATAAAACTTCAGAGGACAGAAAATTATATTATGAAAAGAAGAATAGTATTTCTGTTATTTCTAAAGATATAGAGGTTTATAGAGAAAGAATTAATAATTTAACTTCATATATAGAAAAGAATTATCTTGTCTTTGAAGAATTAAAGAGTAAGACAGAAGTTTTACAAGGTGAATTAAAAGAAGCTAAAGAAGAACTTGAAAAAAGTTTAAAGGATAAGGAAACTAAGGACGAAGAAATTAATTCTTTAGAAAATAGTAATAAAGACTTTATAGATAATATTTTTAAGATAGAACAGGAAATTAAAGCTCTAAAGGATGAAGAATATGAGCTTATTACAAGTTCCTCTGAAATAAGCAAAAGCATATCTCTTATGGAAAAGGATTTGAAAGTTAAAAAAGAGAGAAATGAAATAGCTAAAGCATCTATTGTATCAACAGAAGGTAATATTAAAATAAATGCAGCAACTATAGAAAGTTTAGATAAAACTCTTTTAAATAATAGAGATGAAATTAAATTATTAGAGGAGGATATTGTATCTAAAAAGAAGAATATTGGAGTATTTCATTCTAAAATTAATAAAAAAGAAAATGAAATAAAGCTTAAAAATAAATCTATTAATGAGATGGAAGCTAATAAAAATATGCTATCTAACCTTGAAAAGCATTATGAAGGATATAACAGAACTGTTAAGGTATTAATGGAAAGAATAAATAAGGGTGCGGTTTCAAATGCTGAAGGTACTAAAGTAATTGGTGAAATATTTAAAGTAGATAAAAAATATGAAGTTGCAGTTGAAATAGCCTTAGGTGCAGGAATATCTAATATTATTACTGAAAATGATAAAATAGCAAAGGATCTTATTATTTACTTAAAGAAAAACAATCTTGGAAGAGCAACGTTCCTTCCTTTAAACAATATTAGAGGAAATAAGCTAAATGTTGATGAAAAAATTAAAAAAATGTCAGGATATTTAGGTATAGCAAGTGATGTGGTTACATTCTCTGAAAAATATGAAAAAGCTATAAATAATATGCTAGGAAGAACAATAGTAGCAGAAGACATGGACTCTGCACTAAAAATATCAAAGCAAAGCAATAATAGCTATAGAATAGTTACTCTTGAAGGTGAAATTATTGCACCAGGAGGAGCTTTGACAGGAGGAAGTATTTACGCTAAGCATACTAATATCTTAGGAAGAAAAAGAGAAATTGAAGAATTGGGCTTAAATATTACAAAGAATAAAGAAGAATTAGAAAAGCTATCAAATGAGTTAGAAGCTTTAAAGTTAAGTGCAAAGAATCTTGATGAAGAAATTTTAAATAATAGAGATGAAATTCACTTTAAGAATATTGAAAATACAAAGTTAGAAAGTAAGATTTCAGCTTTAAAAAATGAAATAAATAGATTAAAGTATACCTATGATAACTTTAAAAATGAAATTACAAAGAATAATTCTGATATAGAAAAAATAAACATATTAATTAATGAAAAAAATAAAGATTTAACTAATATAGATGAAGTTAAAAAAGCTAATGATAAAAAAGCTTTAGAATTAGAAGAATCTTTAGAAAAGCATAGAAGTAAATCTGAAACAGTAAGAAATAAACTTACTGATTTAAAGGTAGAAAAGGCTGCTTTGGATGAAGTTCTTGTAAGTAAAGGTAATGAAATTGCTAGAATTAGCTCTGATATAGAAAATAATGCTTTAAAACTTAAAGAAATTGAAAAAGAAAATGCAGAAAATAAAGAGGACATAAGAGGTTTAGAAGAAAGTTCTATATTTAAGAAAGAAGAAATTGAAAATATAGAAAAGCAATTAAAGGAACTTGAAAGTGGTTTTACAAATAGTGAAATTCAAAAGGGTAAGCTTAAGGATGAATTTAATAAGAAGGATAGTTTTATTAATGAATCTTTAGATATAATAAATAAAGAAGAGGCTGAACTTAATAAAAAAGAAGTTTTAAAGACTAGAAGTCAGGTTGAAAAAGAAAATCTTTATAATAGATTAAATGAAGAGATGGACTTAACCTTTGCTGAAGCTAAAGAAATAGCTGTTGAAGTTCAAGATGTAACTGCTTTTAAGGAAAGAATTTCAGTTCTTAAAAGAAAAATAACTTCTTTAGGGGTAGTGAATCTTGCTGCAATAGAAGAATATGAAGAAATTAAAGAAAAGTTTGAATTTATGTCAGGACAAAAGGAAGACTTAGAAAAGGCAAAAGAAGAACTTTTTAGTGTAATTAATGAAATGACAGATAAAATGAAGGTTCTATTTAAAGAAAACTTCAAGATTCTTAATAAAAACTTCAATGAAACCTTTAGAGATTTGTTTAAAGGGGGAAGTGCAGAGCTTATATTAGCTGAAGGTGATGAACTTAGTGCTAATATAGATATAAATGTAGAGCCGCCAGGAAAAAGACTTCAAAATATAAATCTTATGTCTGGTGGAGAAAAAGTATTATCTGCTATAGCACTACTTTTTGCTATTTTAAAAATGAAACCTACTCCATTTTGTATTTTAGATGAAATAGAAGCTGCCCTTGATGATGCTAATGTTTATAGATATGCAGAATTTTTAAAGGAATTTTCAAAGGGAACTCAATTTATTGTTATAACCCATAGAAAAGGTACTATGGAAGCTAGTGATGTTATGTATGGTGTTACTATGGAGGAAAAAGGTATATCAAAAGTTGTGTCAGTAGACTTAAATAAATAAACTAGGAGGATATAATATGTTTGGAAAATTTTTTAATAAACTTAAGACAGGATTAAGTAAAACTAGAGATGGGTTAACAGATAAAATAAATGAAGCCTTAAATCTAGCTGTAACAATTGATGATGATTTATATGAGGAATTAGAAGAAATTCTTATAACGTCAGATATTGGTATGGATACAACTATGGACCTTATAGATAGATTAAAAAATAAAATAAGAAAAGAAAAGATTAATGATACAGAAATGGTTTTTCCAGCTCTTAGAGAAGTAATAAAAGAAATGCTTTTAGAAGGTGAAGAGGATATTAAGCATGAAGATAAAAAAGTTATGCTTATTATAGGAGTTAATGGAGTAGGAAAAACTACATCTATAGGAAAGCTTGCAGCTAAAAATAAGGCGGAAGGCAAAAAGGTTTTACTTGCAGCTGCAGATACATTTAGAGCAGCAGCTATAGATCAACTTGATGTTTGGAGCAATAGAGCTGGAGTTGATATAGTAAAACATGAAGAAGGTTCAGACCCAGCTGCAGTTGTATTTGATGCAATTCAAGCTTCTAAGGCTAGAAATGTTGATCTTTTAATTTGTGATACTGCAGGAAGACTTCATAATAAGAAGAACTTAATGAATGAGCTTTCTAAGATTAATAGAATTATTGATAGAGAATATGGTGAAGATAATAAAGAAACTTTACTAGTGCTAGATGGAACAACAGGACAAAATGCAGTTATTCAAGCTAAACAATTTATGGAGGCATGTCCTATAGACGGTATCATATTAACTAAGTTAGATGGTACTGCAAAGGGTGGAGTTGTTTTATCAATTAAGCAAGCTTTAAATATACCTGTTAGATATATAGGTGTTGGAGAAGGCGTTGATGACTTACAAGAATTTGATGCTGAAAGCTTTGCAGAAGCAGTAATTTAAATATTTTTTTAAGGTGTTAAGTAAAAATACTTGACACCCTTATAGAAATTTGATATCATCTCTTTTGTGGGTAAGGTGATTAGATGGAAGATAGAGTTGAAATTTCATTGTTAATGGACTGCTATAGTACATTATTAACTGAAAAGCAACGTAACATCATGGAGCTTTATTATAATGAGGATTTATCCTTAGCTGAAATAGCTGAACTGAATAACACAAGCCGTCAAGCTATCCATGATTTAACCAAAAGGTGTTACAAGTTACTTTTATCCTATGAGAGTAAGCTTAACTTACTTCAAAAGAGTATGAATCGTGAAAATAAAATTATGGATCTTTTAGAGTTTTTAAAAGATAAAACTTCCCTTGAAGAAGATGAATTAGAAATGTTCAAGGAAAAGTTAGAAGATTTATAGTAATTTAGGAGGTTTGGTATGGCTTTTGAAGGTTTAGCAGAAAAGCTTCAAGGTACCTTGAAAAAATTAAGAGGTAAAGGTAAGCTTAATGAAAAAGATATTAAAGAAGCTATGAGAGAGGTAAAACTTGCACTTTTAGAAGCAGATGTTAATTACAAAGTTGTTAAAAAATTTGTAAAGAACGTCAGTGAAAAATGTGTTGGAGGAGATGTATTAGAAAGTCTAACTCCAGGACAGCAGGTTGTTAAAATTGTTAATGATGAGCTTACAGCTCTTATGGGTGGTACTGAAAGCAAACTTGATTTTGCAGGTGTCGGTCCAACAGTGATAATGCTAGTAGGACTTCAAGGGGCTGGTAAAACTACAATGTGTGGTAAATTAGCACTTGAACTTAGAAAACATAATAAAAAGCCGCTTTTAGTAGCTTGTGATATATATAGACCAGCAGCTATAAAGCAGTTGCAGGTAGTAGGAAAACAGATTGATATTCCTGTATTTACAATGGGAGACAAGGTATCTCCGGTTGATATTTCAAAGGCTGCAATAAAGCAAGCAAGAGAAAATGGAAACAATGTTGTAATTATAGATACAGCTGGTAGACTACATATTGATGAAGATCTTATGCAAGAGCTTAAAGATATAAAGGAAGCTGTTAATCCAAATGAAATTCTTTTAGTTGTTGACTCAATGACTGGTCAGGATGCAGTAAATGTTGCAGAAAGTTTTAATAATGAACTTGATGTTTCAGGTGTAATTCTTACTAAGTTAGATGGTGATACAAGAGGTGGTGCTGCTTTATCAATTAGAAGCATTACTGAAAAGCCAATTAAGTACATCGGTGTCGGTGAAAAAATGAATGACTTTGAAGTATTCCATCCAGAAAGAATGGCTTCAAGAATATTAGGTATGGGTGATGTATTATCTTTAATAGAAAAGGCACAGGAAGCTATTGATGAAAAAGAAGCTGGTGACTTAGCTAAGAAGATGATGGGCTCTGAACTTAATTTTGAAGATTATTTAACAGCAATGGCTCAAATGAAGAAGTTAGGACCTCTAAATAAGATAATGGAAATGATCCCTGGAGTTGATTCTAAAGCTTTAGGTCAAGTTGACATGGAAAAAGGCGAAAAAGAGATGGCCAAAATGGAGGCAATAATTTATTCAATGACAATTAAGGAGAGAAGAAATCCTTTATTAGTTATTGGTTCTTCATCAAGAAAAAAGAGAATTGCACTAGGTGCAGGAACAACAATACAAGAAGTTAACAAACTTATTAAAGGTTATGAAATGATGAAAAAGAACATGAAGCAGTTTAAGTCATTGACTAAGAAATCTAAAAAAGGTTTATTTGGTAAATTACCTTTCATGAGTTAATATAAATATTATTATCCTTTGAAGGAGGTGAAATAGACATGGCAGTTAAAATAAGACTTAGAAGAATGGGTGCTAAGAAAGCTCCTTTCTACAGAATAGTAGTTGCTGATTCAAGAAGCCCAAGAGATGGTAGATTCGTAGAAGAAATCGGATACTACAACCCAGTAGTTAAACCAGTTGAAGTTAAAATCAACGAAGAAAAAGCTACTGAATGGTTAAAGAAGGGTGCTCAACCTACAGATGTAGTTAAGAGACTTTTCGACCAAGCAGGCCTTAACAAGTAATTTTTGGAGGTGAATTCTGTAAATAAATTTTATTTACAGGCACTACATGAAAGAATTAGTTGAGATAATTGCCAAGTCTTTAGTTGATAATCCAGAAGAAGTTCATGTAAATGAAGTTGAAAAGGAAAATGTAATTGTTCTAGAATTACAAGTAGCTAAAGAAGACACTGGAAAAGTTATTGGCAAGCAGGGAAAAATAGCTAAGGCTATTAGAACTGTAGTAAAGGCAGCAGCAATAAAGGAAGAAAAAAAAGTATTAGTAGAGATAATCTAGGAAGAGTTAGGTGTAACCTAACTCTTTTTCTACATTCATAAAATCGAGGTGAAATAGCATGGAAAATGAATTTTTTAATGTAGGGCAGATAGTTAACACTCATGGAATTAAAGGTGAAGTGAAGGTACTATGTCTTACTGATAATAAAGAAAACTTTAAAAGATATGAAAAGGTTCTTATTGATGACGAGTATTATAATATTTTAGGAGTAAAGTTCCAAAAGGATAGAGTTATCCTAAAATTAGAAGGAATAGATGATATGAATACTGCTGAAACATTTAAGCAGAAGTATGTTAAAGTTCCAAGAGATGAAGAACCAGAATTAGATGAAGATACTTATTATGTAGTAGATCTTATAGGATGTACAGTTTATGATACTGAAGATAATGATTTAGGAAAGATATATGATGTTATTGAAACTAAAAATAATGATGTATATTGGATAAGAAAGCCTAAAGAATTACTTATACCAGTATTAGAAGATATAGTATTAGATATTGATATAGAAAATAAGAAGATAATAATAAAACCAGTAGGAGAATGGATGGATGAAGATTAGTGTATTAACCCTTTTTCCAGAAATGTTTTCTATTTTTGATAATTCTATAATTGGAAGAGCAAAAGAAAAGGGTATAGTTGAAATGGAATATTTAAATATAAGAGATTATACCTTAAATAAACATAATAAGGTTGATGATTACCCTTATGGTGGCGGTGCAGGTATGGTTATGGCTGCACAGCCTGTTGTAGATACAATAAGAGCATGTAAAAAAAATAATAAAGGAAAAGTTATTTTTTTAGGACCAAGAGGTAAAACATTTAATCAGGAAGTTGCGAAGGAATTATCAAAGGAAGATGAACTGATTTTCTTATGCGGACACTATGAAGGTATAGATGAAAGAGCTTATAAGTATATAGATATGGAAATTTCTTTAGGAGACTTTATTTTAACAGGAGGAGAAATGGCAGCGGTTCCTGTTATTGATTCTGTATTAAGGCTTATCCCAGGCGTTCTTGGAAAGGCAGAAAGCTATATGGAAGAATCTTATTCTGATGGGCTTTTAGAGTATCCTCAGTATACAAGACCTGAAAATTTTGAAGGTGATGAAGTTCCTAAGGTTCTTTTATCAGGACATCATGAAAACATTCGTAAGTGGAGAAGAAAACAGTCTCTTTTAATTACAAAGGAAAGAAGAAGTGATTTGTACAAAAAAGTACAATTATCTAAGGAAGATATTAAAATTCTTAAAAATAATAATTTATAATCTTGCAGAAATTTGTGTATTGTGATAAAATACACTTTGTGCTAGTACCGGCGCTCCTCTGCTGAACTTAGGCTTCGGTAAGAACGTCAAAAATAGATTTAAGGAGGAATGCACAATGAACGAAATATTAAGACAAATAGAACAAGAACAAATCAGAACTGATTTACCAAGCTTCAATGTTGGAGATAACGTAAGAGTTCACGTTAGAATTAAAGAAGGTAACAGAGAAAGAGTTCAAGCTTTCGAAGGAACTGTAATTAAGAAACAAAACGGTGGTTTAAGAGAAACTTTCACAGTAAGAAGAGTTGCTTACGGAACTGGTGTTGAAAGAACATTCCCACTAAACGCTCCAATTATAGAAAAGATTGAAGTTACTAGAAGAGGTAAAGTAAGAAGAGCTAAATTATACTACTTAAGAGATAGAGTAGGTAAGGCTGCTAAGGTTAAAGAATTATTAAGATAATTTATATAATCTTTTAGAGGGGGTTACATCATTGTTATTATGATGTAGCCCTTTTTAAATTAAAAAAATAGGAGGAATTATTTATGGCTATAAACTGGTTTCCAGGGCATATGAAAAAGACTCAGCGTGAAATAAAAGAAAATTTAAAACTTGTAGACGCAGTAATAGAAATTAGAGATGCTAGAATTCCTAAAAGTTCAGCAAATCCTGATATAGATAAATTAGTTGGAAATAAACCAAGAATAATTTTATTAAATAAATGCGATCTTTCTGAAAAGAATGCAACAAAAGCTTGGATAAAACATTTATCATCTAATAATGTAAAGGTATTAGAGGTAAACTGTTTAAAAGGTATAGGAACAAATGCTATTAAACCAGCATTAATGGAACTATTAAAAGAAAAACATGATAGACTTAGAGCTAAGGGAATGGTTAAAATAACTACTAGAGTTATGGTAGTTGGTATTCCTAACTGTGGTAAGTCTACATTTATAAATAAAATGGCTAGAAATACTATAGCTAAAACTGGTGATAGACCAGGTGTAACTAAAAATAAACAATGGATAAAAACATCTCTTGGTATAGAGCTTTTAGATACTCCTGGAGTATTATGGCCTAAGTTTGAAGATGATGAAACTGCTTTAAACTTAGCTTTTACAGGAGCTATAAAGGATGAAATAATGGATATAGAAGAACTTGCATATAAGCTAGTAGAAAGACTTCAAACATTTTATCCAGAAAAGCTTAAAGAAAGATATAAGATAGATGAAGTTTTTGAAAATCCTTTAGATACATTAGATGCCATTGCACTAAAGAGAGGCTGTATAATGAAAGGAAAGGCTATAGACTATACAAGAATAGCTGTTATATTACTAGATGAATTTAGAGGCGGTAAAATCGGAAATATCACATTAGAACGTCCTTAAAAGAAAAGGGGAATAGTTAAAATGTTTATTGAGAACTTGTCTTCTTTAAATTATAAAGAAGTAAAGAATATTGTAGATGAAATTGATATAGAAAAAGAATATAACAAAGAGGGCTTTAATAACCTTGTTTTAGAACTAAAAGAAGATAAAAGAAAGAATGTAGCTTCCTTAGGAGAAAAGCTTATGAAAAATAAAGCTAAGATTGAAAAGGAAGTAAAAAGAGTAAAGGCCATGTATGCCTTTGATAAGTCTTTTGGAAACTACAAATATGTAGCAGGTGTAGATGAAGTAGGTCGTGGACCTTTAGCAGGACCTATAGCTGCATGTGCTGTTATATTAAATGAAGCTGATTTAGACGAAAATCTTATTCTTTGGATTAATGACTCTAAAAAGTTATCTAAAAAAAAGAGAGAAGAATTAGCTGGAATAATTAAAGAGAAGGCATTAGCTTATCATATTGCTGTATGTGATAACGAAGAAATTGACAAACTTGGTATTGGTTATGCTAATAACAAGGTGTTTTTAGATGCCTGCAATAATCTTGAAATAAAACCTGATTTAGTTTTATCAGATGGATATCTAGTTAAAAATATAGAACTACAGAATAAATCTGTTATTAAAGGAGATACTAAAAGTGCGGCTATTGCAGCAGCATCAATAGTAGCTAAGGTTTATAGAGATAATTTAATGAAAGAATATGCTAAAAAATATACATATTATGATTTTGAAAATAATGCTGGATACGGAACAATGAAGCATATTGAAGGATTAAAGGAACATGGTCCATCAAAAATACATAGACAAAGCTTTTTAACAAAAATTCTTTAGTAAAAAAGAAACTACATTTCTTGAGTGTGGTTTCTTTTTTATACAATCTTTTAATATTAATAGGCGTTATAATGCAAGGAAATAGTGTGAAAACTTTTGTTATCTTTTTTATATTAATTTATAAATAAATATGTTTAGAAAGCATTTTCTGTATGGTTGATTTTATATTTATTATTGTAATAGTTTAGGGTAATTTCAATTACATCAAATCTTATGTTAATATTCCTTATTTTATTTATGTAAAGATAGTATGAGGCAGTGTTTTTTATGGTACGAATTTTTGAAAAGGTTATAGCTTCACAAGGGTGTCCAAAGTCTAGAGAATATCTGCTTTTAACCTCTGTAAATACAATTATATTATCTATTTTAGAGATTATATCTATTTCTCCATGAGCATTTCTAAAATTTCTTTTAAGGATTAAATGGTTCTTCTTACTTAAAAAATCACATGCTAGATTCTCACCATAGTTACCTATGTTTTTATTTTCTTTTTTCATTTTACACCTCCATTGATTAAATATTAGAAATATTGCCTAGAATATAAAAAAATAAACATTGTCTATGTAAATAAGTTTTATTTTAGTAAAAGGAGGAGTTTGATGTGGCAGTAAAAATATATAGTGCTACTTATGTGGAGCTTCAGGGAAAGATTATTGAAGTGGAAGTTGATATTTTAAGGGGAATGCCTAGTTTTCAAATTGTAGGTCTTCCAGATGCATCAGTAAAGGAGGCAAAGGAAAGAGTAAGATCTGCTATTATTAATAGCGGTTTTGAATTTCCCTTAGGAAGAATAACAATAAATTTAGCTCCGGCAGATGTAAGAAAAATAGGATCTTTACTTGATTTACCTATTGCTCTTGGTATTTTAATAGAAACAGGTCAAGTTAGAAAAAATGAAATTGAAAATTATATATGTTTTGGTGAGCTATCATTAATGGGATATATAAAAGAGGTTAGGGGAACTCTACCTATTATTATTGATGGCATAGAAAATAATTTTAAAAGTTTTATATTTCCATATAAAAATATAAATGAAGCTAAATATATAGAAGAAGGACTATATTATCCTTTTGAAAGTTTGAAAGAAGTAGTTTCTTTTATAAATTATAATGATATTCTTCCTTATGACGACTTTGAAGAGCTAAAGGAAAATGAGGAAGAACAAAGTAACTTTGATAATATAATTGGTCAAGAATATGCGAAAAGAGCCCTTATGATAGCTGCAGCCGGAAAGCATAACATAATTTTATATGGCAGTACAGGAGTTGGGAAAACTATGCTTGCAGAATCTCTTCCATCTATAATGCCTAAGCTTTCAAAATTAGAAGAGATTGAAATTGCAAAAATATATAGTATAAGTGGTCTTTTTGAAGAAGGTAAAAAAATTAGTATGCCCTTTAGAAAACCTCATCATACAGCTAGTGTATGTTCTATTGCAGGTGGAGGTAGAAACTTGAGGGCTGGAGAAGTTACTCTTGCTCATAAAGGAGTTTTGTTTTTAGATGAACTTTTGGAATTCAAAAAGGAAGTTATTGAGGTTTTAAGAGAACCTCTAGAAAATAAATATATACATATAAACAGGTTACATAATAATGTGGTTCTTCCTTCTGATTTCCTTATGGTAGGAGCTTTTAATCTTTGTCCCTGTGGTATGAAAAGTCTAGATTTTAAAGGATATGATAAGTGTACTTGTAGTGATGTGCAGGTTAGTAGATATTTAAATAAAATGTCTAAAGCAGTAAAGGATAGAATAGATATTTATGCTTATGTGCCTTCTATTGAATATAAGAACATAAAGAATAAAAAAGATAACTATACTTCCATAAAAATGAAAGAAAAAGTAGAAAAAGTACGACAAATTCAAAATGAGAGATTTAAGGGAACTAATTATAATTACAATTCTGATATAAAAGGAAAAGATATATATGAATTATGTAGAGTGGGAAAAAAATGCAGAGAATTATTAAAGAACTATTTTGAGACTTCTGCTCCATCTATGAGGGCTTATGGTAAAGTTATTAAGCTAGCTAGAACCATTTCAGATTTAGAATCTCAAAAGGATATAAGTGAGGGAAGTATAATAGAAGCTCTTAGTTATAGAAAAGATTATAATGGTGAAATTATATAAAAGGGGTAGACATTTTATGAAATATAAGATATGGTTATTAATGTTAAATGTAAATGATTGTTTAAAAATCGAATTGATAAAGAAATACAAAAATGAGTGTGAAATTTATAAAAAAATCTATAAAATACTTCCTGAATTTAATTTGAAACAGGAGTATATTAAAGAAAATGAATTAGAAAAAGCTTTGGAAGTTTCAGAGTGGATTTTAAATAATAATGTTGGGTTTATTACATATTTTGATGAAGAGTATCCAGAAGAACTTAAGAATATTGATAATCCTCCTTATGGATTATTTTATAAGGGAAATATAAAAATTTTAAAAGATAGAAAGGTAGCAATTGTAGGTTCTCGCAGTTGTTCACAGTATGGATTAGAAATAACAAAACTATTGACAAAAGAATTAATAAGCTTTAATATCACAATCATAAGCGGAGGTGCAAAAGGAATTGATTCTTGTGCACACAAAACATGTGTTGAAAGTTCAGGGAAAACAGTAGTAGTATTAGGGTGTGGAATAGATATTATATATCCATCAGTAAATAAAAGATTATTTGATGAAGTTTTAAAAGATGGACTTATAATAACAGAATTTATACCTGGTACTAAACCTTTAAAATACAATTTTCCAAGAAGAAATAGAATTATAAGTGGACTTAGTGAAACTATAATAGTTGCAGAAGCATCTGAAAAAAGCGGATCTTTAATAACAGCAGGAATTGCAGCAGAACAAAATAAAAATGTTATGGCTATTCCAGGAACAGTTTTTTCAAAAAGCAGTCTAGGGTGCAATAAGCTTATTAGAGATGGCGCGCAGATATTTTCTGAAATGGAAGATTTGAGAACATTATTAAATTTGACATGTGAAAATAAGGAAAGAATAATATCGCCAATTAAGCAAAAGATATTATCAATAGTATCTAATGAACCAATGCATATAGATGAAATTGTAAGTAAGACCTTTATTGACAGAGAAGCAATATTTAATGTATTATTTGATATGCAAATTAGAAAAGAAATAATTAGCCTTCCTGGCAATTATTACGCGAAGATTATTTAGTAAAAGATTATTTGATATAACAAGGGGGTGAAGACTCCAGGACAACATGGAGTTTTTATATGGGTCAAAAATTAGTTATAGTAGAGTCGCCGGCAAAGGCGAAAACAATTGCAAAGTATTTAGGAAAAAATTATACCGTTGAAGCATCAATGGGGCATGTAAGAGACCTGCCAAAAAGTAAATTAGGCGTTGATATAGATGATAACTTTACTCCAAAGTACATAACTATAAGAGGTAAAGGAGAACTAATTGATAAGTTAAGAAAGTTAGCTAAAAAAGCTGATAAAGTATATCTTGCAACTGACCCTGACCGTGAGGGAGAAGCAATATCATGGCACTTGGCAAATATATTAAAAATTGATGAAGACCAAGCATGCAGAATAGTTTTTAATGAAATAACAAAAACAGCTGTAAAAAGTTCCATAAAGGAAGCTAGAAAAATAAATTTAAATTTAGTTGATGCTCAGCAGGCAAGAAGAATAGTTGATAGATTAGTTGGATACGAAATAAGTCCTATTCTTTGGAGAAATGTTAAATGGGGCTTAAGTGCAGGAAGAGTTCAATCAGTTGCTTTAAGGCTTATATGTGATAGAGAAAATGAAATTAAAGCTTTTGAACCTAAAGAATACTGGACTGTTGATTGCGTAATGAAAAAGGAAAGAAAGAAATTTCCTATAAAGCTTTCAACTAAGAATGGAAAGAAAATTGAGATAAATACAAAAGAAGATGCAGACTTAATTATAAGTGATATTGAAAATGGAAAGTTTATAGTTGAGTCAATTAAAAAAGGAAACAAGAAGAAGAACCCTCTTCCACCTTTTACAACAAGTACTCTTCAGCAAGATGCAAATAAAAAGTTAAACTTCATGACAAAAAGAACTATGTCCATTGCACAGGCATTATATGAAGGTGTAGATATAAAAGGTCATGGAACAGTAGGTTTAATAACTTACATGAGAACAGACTCTGTTAGAATAGCAGATGAAGCTCAAAATACTGCATTAAAGTTTATTGAAGATGAATATGGAAAAGAATATTTACCAGAAAAACCAAGGGTTTATAAAGGTAAAAAGAATATACAAGATGCTCACGAAGCTATAAGACCTACATATATAGACATAACACCAGAAATAGCTAAAGAAAGTTTGACTTCAGAGCAATTTAAATTATATTCATTAATATGGAAAAGATTTATGGCAAGTCAAATGGCTACATGTATAATGAATACAAATTCTATTACTATAGCTAATGGAGATTATAAATTTAAGGCTAGTGGATCTACTATTGAGTTTGATGGATTTATGAAGCTATATGAATATGCAGCAAAGGAAGAAGAAGATTCAGTAACTCTTCCTAAATTAGAAGTGGACGAAGAATTAAAACCTCAATCAGTAGAAGGAGTACAACATTTTACTCAACCTCCAGCAAGATATACAGAAGCTTCTTTTGTAAAGCTTATGGAAGAAAAGGAAATAGGAAGACCAAGTACTTACGTTCCAACAATTTCTACATTATTAAGTAGAGATTATGTTAATAGAGAAAAGAAGAATCTTGTTCCTACAGAACTTGGTTTTATAGTTAATAATATTATGAGCGAATACTTTAAGCAAATTGTAGATGTTGACTTTACAGCAGATATGGAAAGAAAACTTGATGATGTTGAAGAAGGGAAGGAAGAATGGAGAGAAGTAGTCGGAGAATTCTTTGGACCATTAAAAGTTGCTTTAGATAAAGCTGAAAAGGAAGTATCCAAGGTTGTTATTGAAGATAAAGTAAGTGATGTTAAGTGTGATAAATGCGGAAGAATGATGGTTATTAAACGTGGAAGATATGGTGAATTTTTAGCATGTCCTGGATATCCAGAATGTAAAAATGTAAAGCCTATTGTAGAAGAACTTGATGTTCCGTGTCCTGAATGTGGCAAAAAAATCGTAGTTAAAAAGAGTAAGAGAGGCAAGAAATTCTACGGATGTTCAGGTTATCCAGATTGTAAGTTTGTAAGTTGGTATGAACCAGTTAAAGAAAAATGTCCAGAATGTGGTTCTTACATGGTTAAGAAGCATTCGAAAAAGGATGGAAATTATATTCAATGTTCAAATTCAGAATGTGGATATAAAAAGGAACTTCCTAAGGAAGAAAATAACGAACAATAGAGATAATACTTAAAAAATAACTCCTTATAGAATGGATCTATATAGGAGTTATAATTTTTTTAAACATGTATCAAGGTTTATCTATATGACATGGTGTAGAATAAGAGAAAATAATGTTGTAATAAGTTTTTGTGTATGATAAACTAGACATGTTAATGAATAATTTGAATATTTAAACAATTAAGCGGTTAGAATACGATAATACACGGGTAATCTATGTGGATATAATACAAGGAGGATAATTAATGCCATCATTACTTAGCAAAACAAGAAGGTTAAATAAAATAATACAAAAATCAGGAAGAGAACCAGTTGTTTTTGAGGATATATGTAAAGTACTAAGTGAAGTGCTTGAATGCAATGTATATATTGCAAGTAGAAGAGGGAAAATACTTGGATATGCATTCGAAAAAGACTTTTCATGTGACATTATGAAGAAAAAAGTTGTAGAAGAAAGAAGATTTCCAGCGGATTACAACGAAAAACTTTTAGAAAATATGGAAACCTTGGCTAATGCGCCTAATAATGGAATGTGTGTATTAGAAGGTGAAGGCGAATGCGAAATGAAGGATAAGCTTTCTACTATAGTACCTATAGTAGGAAATAGAGAAAGATTAGGAACTTTAATTTTAGCTAGATATGGAAGTAGCTTTACAGAAGATGATTTGGTAATGGTAGAATATAGTGCTACTATTGTTGGTATGGAAATGCTTAGAGCTAAACAAGACGAAATAGAAGATGAAACTAGAAAGAAAGCGGTTGTACAACTAGCTATAGGAACTTTATCTTATTCAGAACTTGAAGCAGTTGAGCATATATTTAATGAACTAGATGGAACTGAAGGGCTTTTAGTTGCTTCTAAAATAGCAGATAAAGTTGGTATAACAAGAAGCGTAATAGTTAATGCATTAAGAAAGTTTGAAAGTGCCGGAGTTATAGAATCTAGATCTTTAGGTATGAAAGGAACTCATATAAAAATCTTAAATGAAAAGCTTATTGAAGAATTAAAAAAAATTAAGTAAGAATTACTAAAATAACTGTCATAATAAATGGCAGTTATTTTTGTGCATAGAATAAAAAAACAAGGGGAACTAATAAGTATATTTTTAATATAATGATAAAAATTTTGTTATACCATAATTAAGTTTTGATAAAATAATTTGTATTTTATTATTTTATAATAAATAATGACTGTAAAATTTAATCCTTAAATAATATGAATAAAAGCAGATTGTAAAGTAATATAAATAAACTTTAAAAAATATAAAAAATCTTGTTGATAGTAAAAAAACCTTATGGTATACTATCTAAGGAAATTATTTAATACGCACACTGTCCAATGCATTTAACGGGTGCCCTAAGATTAAGGTGTTAAATGAGAATGAAGACAGTGGAGGAAAAACCAGGAGGTATGAAAATGTCAGTTATATCAATGAAACAATTATTAGAAGCTGGTGTTCACTTCGGACATCAAACAAGAAGATGGAACCCTAAAATGGCTCCATACATTTTTACAGAAAGAAACGGAATCTACATAATAGATTTACAAAAGACTGTAAAGAAAGCTAAAGAAGCTTACAACTTTATTAAAGAAGTATCAGCAGAAGGAAAAGATATCTTATTTGTTGGAACTAAGAAGCAAGCTCAAGAAGCTATCGAAGAAGAAGCAATAAGATCAAACATGCACTTCGTTAACAACAGATGGTTAGGTGGAATGTTAACTAACTTCTCTACAATAAAGACAAGAATTAAGAGAATGGAAGAAATCGAAAAGATGGAAGAAGACGGAACTTTCGAAGTACTTCCAAAGAAAGAAGTTATTAAGCTTAAGAATGACTTAGAAAAATTACAAAAGAACCTTGGCGGAATCAGAAACTTAGATGCTGAAAACGTAGGAGCAATGTTCGTTGTAGATCCAAGAAAGGAAAAGAATGCTATAGCAGAAGCTAAGATATTAGGAATTCCAGTAGTAGCTATCGTTGATACTAACTGTGATCCAGAAGAAGTTGACTATGTAATTCCAGGAAACGATGATGCTATAAGAGCCGTTAAATTAATAACTGCTAAAATGGCTGATGGAATCATCGAAGGAAGACAAGGTGAACAATTAGCTGAATAGTATTCAGAAAAAGGTAGGTGAGTTAATCTCATTTACCTTTTACCCTAAATCACATGATAAGGGTTACTTTCAAAATTAAGGAGGAATTAAATATTATGATAACTGCAAAATTAGTTAAAGAACTACGAGAAAGAACAGGTTCAGGAATGATGGACTGTAAAAAGGCTTTAACAGAAACTAATGGTGATATAGAAAAAGCAGTAGAATTCTTAAGAGAAAAAGGATTAGCTGCAGCTGCTAAGAAAGCTGGAAGAGTAGCAGCAGAAGGTCAAGTAGTTACTTACACTACTGAAGATGGAAAGACTGCTGGTATAGTAGAAGTTAACTGTGAAACTGACTTCGTTGCTGATAACGAACAATTCACAGGATTCGCTGGTAAAGTAGCTAAGTTAGTTGCTGAATCAGATGCTAACACAGTTGAAGAATTATTAGCTTTAGATTTAGAAGGAAAGACAGTTCAAGCTACACTTACTGAACTTATCGCTACATTAGGTGAAAACATGACAGTAAGAAGATTCAAGAAAGTTAGCGTTGATAACGGAGTTGTTAAGACTTATATCCACGGTGGCGGAAGAATCGGTGTTGTTGTTGAATTAGCTTGTGACACTCAAAGCGATGTAGTTGTTGATTTAGCTAAGGAATTATGCATGCAAGTAGCTGCTGCTAATCCATTATTCTTATCTAAAGAAGATGTAGATCAAGAAGCTTTAGAAAAAGAAAAAGAAATCTACAGAGTTCAAGCTTTAAATGAAGGAAAACCAGAAAAAATCGTTGAAAAAATGGTTATGGGAAGAATTCAAAAATACTATAAAGAAGTATGTTTACTTGAACAACTATGGGTTAAAGACAATGATAAGTCAATAGCTAAACTTGTTGAAGAAAAAGCTAAGGAAGTTGGTTCTCCAATAACAGTTAAGAGCTTCGTAAGATATGAAAGAGGCGAAGGAATCGAAAAAGTAGAAGAAGACTTCGCAGCTGAAGTTGCTAAGCAAATGGGTAAATAATTAAACCAAAGAGGACACTCTTAGTGTTCTCTTTTTTTGTTCGCCCAGCATGTTTGCTGAGCCGGCAGGCTGAAAGAAGCCTGCGTCGCCGTCCCGATAGGAAGACAACTCGAATGCAAGTGCGTTATTGGTAACGATAAGGTATGAAGGAAGCGCTAGAGGACATATGGAACATAACGCAAGTAAACCAAGTATTGGCTTATAAAGTGGATAACCTTGCAAAAAGTAGGAAAGTCCAAAGTTCGGTAGTTACTTTATAAGTTTTTATGGATGTGTTCATATGGGGCAGGCAAGCTTAACTGGGGAAGCCTTATATT
>NZ_FPBY01000217.1 GCF_900116755.1 Clostridium sp. DSM 8431 | reverse complement strand
GGCTCAATTATTAAATATAGTGATAAATAAAACTAACTATTCAAATATAGATGGACGACCTTTAAAATTCGTATTTATATAGGGATGTTTACCTTTAGTGTGCTTATATCAACAATTAATTTTCTTTTTGAGGAATTATTCATAGATTTTATCATTTCTAATACTTTATTGTAATGCTCATACGAATTCAAATATATCATCTCCTAAAAAATCTTTGTTAAGATGATTAACACATTTTATCACTTTTATTCATAATACAGCCAAATAAATTAACTAGAGCTTAAGTAATCTTTATAGCATAGGTAATACTTCTTTAGCTTTATTAAAAGAGAAAAGCAGGTATTAGACATTTTAATTTAATCTATTACCCACTTAAATTTTAACTTATTATATTCTTTTTAATTTCTTCGTAAATTTTCTTTCCAGAGCTTCCGTCTTTTGCATTTTCAACACAATTATTGAATACTTCTACCCTTTTAGAATAAAGAGTATCTTCATATCCACTTATTACACCCTCAATATATTCTGAGATATCTTTTTCATATATATCATAATTATATAAATCATCTATCAGACATTTTTCAGATGGGTTCTTCCTATACTTTTCAAGCAAATAAACAGATTTTCCCATTGCCATCACTTCATTTACCATTGAACTTCTTACTGAAATCACACCATCAGCTATATATAATGCAGTTTTATATTCTTTTGATAAATCAATAAATGTATTATCTAATTTATTAAAAATATTTTTCATTTGTTTATATGGTTCATTTAAGTTAGGTAATGTATTTCTTATCCATGTTTCTTCTAATGGATGTGGTCTCCAAATTAATATACAGTTATTTTTCTTTGCTATTTTTTGAACTATATTAACAATAATATTTAAAGCCTCATTAGACATTCTAGAATAAAATGTCAAAGTAGTAATTAATAAAAATACCTTCTTATTATTAATAATATCTTTCCATTCTCCTATATCTTCTAATCCTTTTTCCCTAAGATTATATATGGAATCAAATTTAGGCGAACCTAATGCTAATACCTTACCGATAAAAGCACTATTTTCTTCATACTTTTTCTTAACATTATTATTCTCAGCTATTATTTTATCTACATAATAATTTGCTACATGATTAAGTCCAAACAAAGGTTCTTTTGAATTCATTTCATAGCTACCATTTGTGTAATAAGGTATATAAACTAAATTATCAGTATATTTTTTCAAGTTTCTAGAATAATATTCTTCAGGCACTCTTGTTAAAGTATTAGTATCATCATAAGGATTATGTATGAATATCATATCTGGTTTTTCCTTTGATATATCATATTCCCAAAACTTTATAACAGGAACATAATCAGGATACATTTCCCCCTCATAACATATCCTTAACTTATTTAGATTTTCATCTATATCATGATATGGTATGGGAACCACAACTGCTTCACAATTTTCATCCTCACACGCAGCCTTCCATACACTCTCTAGTGATGTCCACATAGAAGCCTTATAAGGTAAAAATACAGCTTTTAATTTTCTTTTCTTCTCTATATCTTTAATTAAGTCGTTTACTTCCCCCTCAAAATAATTGAGACTGCTTTTTTTATTAGGAATATCCAAATCTTTATATTTATTCATTTTATCTATACAATTTAATATTTTATCAAGACTAAAATTTACCTTTTTTGCAACCAAAAAATTCAAAATATAGCTTAAAGCACTTAATGAATCCTCAATTAAATATTGAGAATTTTCAATATTTAACTTAGCAAACTCAACTGCTTCTTTTACTGTTTTGAGTAAATCAACAACTGATTTTATTTCATCTTTATTCATATATAATTATCTCCCCATATAAATTGCTAATTTAGGCTTTTTACTTCTTTATATCCTGTCATACTTTCTATCATCCTTCTATAAGATTCTTCTAAACTCACTTCTGCTTTCCACCCTAAGCTCTGAATCTTTTTAGAACTTAATTTCATTTTTTCCTTAGGTGCATAACCATATGAAGCTATATCTTCTGGAACCTTTATAACAACCTTAATGTCTCCTTTTGCAATTTTCTCAGCCACCATTTCAGCCATTTTCTTTATAGAAATGCAAGACTCTTCATTACTTATTGTATACGCTTCTCCATCTTCTCCCTTATTAAGTAATGTAAAAATCCCAAGTATAGCATCTCTTATATAACAATAATTTCTTATTGATTCTCCATCAGTATGTAAAATAATATCTTCTTTATTTATTACACTCCTAGCAAACTGTGCAAACACTCTATTATCATCCTTTACTACACCTGGCCCAAAAGTTTGCGCAAGTCTTGCTATCTTTACTGGCAACTTATATTCTGAATAATAAGCTATACATAAATTTTCCACTAACCTTTTACTTTCTGGATACGAACTTCTAACCTTTAAAATATCAATATATCCCAAATCATCTTCAGCTATCTTATCTACCTTAAAATCAACAATTCCATATATCTCCATAGTTGACAAGTACACTATACTTTTCACTTCTTTGTTTTTTACTAGATCCAAAATATTTTTTGTACCATTAACTACACTATCTATTGTTTCTACAGGTTTATTTACAAAATCTTTAGATGCAGTCCTGCTTGCAGCATGAATTACATAATCTATTTTTTCTTCTATATTCAAAGGAGCTAGTATATCACCATAAACAATTTTTAAATCTTTATTTTCTAGTACATCTTTAAACTTTTTCTTAACTTTTTCCGCACTTCTAGCTAAGGCAATAACCTTTATATTAGAATTTTTTAATCTATTCTTACATAGTAAAGATTTAACTATTAGTGATCCAATAAGACCTGTTGCCCCTGTTACAAAGACAGTGCAATCATGTAAATTTTCTTCCTTTTTTGCAATCCACTCTAAATCTTCCTGTAGTATCTTATCACTTGGTGCTTCTAACATCATTATTTCTCCCCTTTATAAACCTAAAATTTGCGAACTCTCTCTAGCATCACATACTGCTCTAAAAATATAAAAATCCACAGGAGTAGTTATTTTTATATTCTCATTTGGTCCTTCAACACTATATAAAGAATGACCATAATGCTTCATAAGTTCTGCAGAATCTATAAAATAATCTATTGCATCTTCTTGAGCTTTTAAATGAGCTTCATAAATATCTTTTAAGTAAAAACTTTGAGGAGCTTTTGCTATCCTACATTTTGGTCTATCATATACACCCTCAATCCATCTATTTTCTGTACCAATTTCAACTACAGTTTCTTTAGCATATGTAACCGTTACTGCAGATCCATACTCCTTAACAGATTCTATATTTTTACTTATTAATTCTTCATTTATTAAAGGTCTTACTCCATCATGAATTAAAACCACTGTGTCTTCTCTTTCACAAAATTCTTTATTTATCTCTTTTAATCCATTAAAAATAGATTCCTGTGAAGTATTTCCACCTTTTACAATCCACTTAACCTTTTTGAAACCATATCTTTCAACTAATTCTTCAAGATAACCTATCCACTCTTCCAAGCAAGATATTGCAATATAATCAATATCTTTATGCCTTTCAAACCACTCTAATGTATATATTATTATTGGTTTTCCATGTAATTCTAAGAATTGCTTTGGCTTACCTTTACTATTCATTCTTTGACCAGTTCCACCTGCAAATATTAATGCTATATTCATTTTTTCTCCTCTCTACTATACCCACATCTTATTATACAATATTTATACTAATTTTCTATAATATATAAAATAATCTTTTTTATATATTTTTTGTATTTATTTTAACATTTAATTATCGGTAAATAACCTATTTTCTTAAATTGTTATTTTTATACATAAAAAAGCAGCGCTATTCTTTTTAATAAAAGAATTAACGCCACTTTAATATAAACATTCTTATTTAAGTTCGCTCTTTATATATTTATGAATTTTTTCTCCTGAACTTCCATCTGAATTACTAAATATACTTCTATTTACCTTTTTTTCTCTTTCCATATCTTCTTTTGGATAGTCTTTAACATACATTAAAAATTCTTCAATAGAATATAAATTACTCTCTCTTTATATAATTTTCAAAATTACCATCTACAAGTAAACTACTCTCTTCTTTTTTTACTTGAGCTATCACATCTTCTGTAATTTTAATATCATAATCTATAATTTCATTATTTTTATCATCAAAATGAACTATCTTATGATTTTCTATATCAAATAATTTAACCAAATTATTTTCTACATAAGAAAAATAATAACGCTGCCATGCATTTAATTTTCCTACTTTATCAAAATACTTAATACACTTCATACTGCCATCATTTTCATTTAATTTTAATAGCATATTTGACTTTGACGGTATAAGATAAATAAATCCATCACTATATTCTATACCCGAAAATGTAATATCACAACTATCAAAATCAACTGGATAATCAGTGTATTCCTCAATAGCTTCTGTTTCTATATTAAATCTAACTATGGCTCCTGACTTTCTTGGAGCTATCCATAAATTGCTTTTCCCATCAAAGCATATAGAATTAAATGTTCTATCCTTTCCTAGATCATATAAAACATAATTTAGTTCCTTCATATTAAAATTTAATAATAACCCTGAATTGCTAAATGGAGTATAAAAATTATCCTGAATAACACGAGGGCACTGAAAAAGTGCCCTTCGGAAAATTAAGTCCAAAAGATTGTTATTCAACAATCTTTTGGACTTTTTATGTTATACTTAATTTATTAAATAATAAGGGTGATTAGAGTGATAAAAAAGCAAGAAACAATGATTTTAAGTGAATATACAGGAATTTATGATTTGGTTGTTCCCAAAGACAATATGCTGAGAAAAATTAATGAATTAATTGACTTTTCATTTGTTTATGACGAACTTTCTAATAAATATTGTTCTAATAATGGTAGAAATGCTATAGATCCAATTCGTATGTTTAAATATCTTTTATTAAAGTCTATCTTCGATTTATCAGATGTAGATGTTGTAGAACGTTCAAAATATGATA
>NZ_FPBY01000319.1 GCF_900116755.1 Clostridium sp. DSM 8431 | reverse complement strand
TAATTGAGGTATGATGTAAATCTCAATAACTTTATAGGGATATTTTATTACTATTTTTGAAGCAATAAAAGACGCCAAAAACTTTTACGCTTACATAATATCTACAACATTTATTAATTTAATTCCTGTTCTAAAGTTAGATGGATACTGGTTCCTTAGTGATTGCTTGAGATTGTCTAATATTAGTGTTGAACCATTTAAGTCAATAAAGAGATTGATTTTAAAAGCTATAGATAAAAATGAGATGAAAGAAAAGTGTACAAATTCTGAAAAGGTAAAAGGAATATATAGTTTAGTGTATGTTATATCAACAATATTAGTAATAACATATGGGGTAATTCTAGGTTTTGGATTTCTTACTGATTATTCAACTATCGTTGATGAATTTCATTGTTTTATTAGTAGTATTAGAGATGGAAAAATATCAAGTGCATTTAATATATTTAATAAGTTATTTGTAGTTATTTTACCTATTTTGTTTATTATATATGCTATTTTAAAAGTGATATTTATGAGTTTAATAAAATTAGTAATAAAAAGGAGAAGGTAATGATTGAATTAAGAGAGATATATAAAGAATTCAAATATGGAGATTCAGTACAAGGTGTACTAAATGGAATTAATCTAGATATTAAGGATGGTGATTTTATAACTATAATGGGCAAGTCTGGAAGTGGGAAAACTACTTTATTAAATCATTTAGCCTTGTTGCTAGAGCCATCTAAAGGAAAAATAATATTTAATAATAAAGAGGTAAACTTCAAAAAAGAATCAGAAGTAAATACTATAAGGAAAAAGCATTATGGATTAATATTTCAGAATCCTAATTTAATTCCTTGTTTAAATCCTTTGGAAAATGTATTAATTGCAAGTGACAAAGATGACAAAAAGACGAGAAATATAGCAATTGACTTGTTAAATAAAGTTGGGTTGGCAGATAAAATTAAATGTGATGTTAAGGCTCTATCAGGAGGAGAAGCACAAAGAGTAGCAATAGTTAGAGCACTTATAAATGAACCAGATATAATATTATGTGATGAACCTACTGGAGCTTTAGATGAAAAAAATAGTAAAAATATAATTGATTTATTATTGGACATAAAGAAGGAAAAAAATTGTAGTTTAATTATTGTAACGCATGACAATTTAATAGGAGAGTTGGGGAGTAGAAGACTAATAATTGAGGAAGGAAAAGTAAATGCTCTTAAGCCCCGATAATTATTTGGACAAATCATATTAGTATAGGTTATACTAAATATAGTAATTATTGGAGGTAATTTATGAAAGGAAAAACTT
>NZ_FPBY01000127.1 GCF_900116755.1 Clostridium sp. DSM 8431 | reverse complement strand
TATGAAATTATTTTACTTTTAGAACCTTTTGCATGGCAAAACAAAGCTGCTTCCTGCGCTGAAAAGCGTGGCATCAGCCACTTTGTTCTTTCAGCATTAGATAATTCATTCATTGCAGGATGGCTCCAAGAATGGTTTGCAATTTCACAATTTAACTTCATTTGTCTATTAATTATAGATTTGGTTTCATTAGTAATTTGATTTCCAACTAAAAAGAATGTAGCTTGAATTTTATATTTTCTATTATATCTAAAATCTTTGGAGTAGTATCAAGAGATGGACCATCATCAAAAGTTAAAGCAACAAATTTTTTCATAATTAACCTCCTAAAAGTTATAATTCACACACTAAATGTATAATATTACCAAAGGAATATATAATCAATAGCTTTTTTAATAAATTTGGTAATAAGTCTAATTATATTTTTTATTTTATTGAATAAAATGTGTAATATATAAAAAATAAGATGAAAATAAAAAATTAATAATAAATAAGCTTATGTGAATGAATAATGATACCTATAAAGCAAACTTGGTGATAAATTAATAAAAAATAGGGGGAATTTTTGATATTTGATATAAAAATATATTACTTAAAAGTATTAAAATATTTAAATTGTAAAAAATATGTTTAAATGTTGACTTTATACAAAAGAACGAGTACAATTTTAACAAAAGCTAAAAGTAAATATTTCCTAGAAATAAAAGGCAGAGATGGAGAAGGTTATTTGACGCAATAAAAGTTGCAGAGAGTCAGTGGTTGGTGTAAACTGATACTTTTAGTTAAATAGGTATCACTCCTGAGCTGAATCCAGAAAACTTTAAGTATTAAGGTGAGTAAGCGATATCCGGTGAGCATCCGTTATATGTAAGGGTTTGTTAGAACCGATTATGTTATATTTAGGCGGAGTTTATCCCACTTTTTATGATATATATATCATTATAAAGGTGGTTTTTTTTATACTTTATTCAAGAAATAATGTTCCGTTTTATAAATAAGGGGGGAAGAAGATGGAGCAAAAACATGTATTATCAGTTCTGGTACAAAATTCATCTGGTGTTTTGAGCAGAGTTGCAGGTTTATTTTCAAGAAGAGGATATAATATTGATAGCTTAACAGTTGGAAGAACTGATGACGAAAAAGTATCAAGAATGACAATTACTTTAATGGGTGATGAAGATGTTTTAGAACAAGTAAAAAAGCAACTTAACAAACTTGAAGATGTTTTAAAAGTCATTGATTTAAAGTCTGATAATTCAGTTTATAGAGAACTTGTATTAATAAAGGTAAAAGCTAGTGCTGAAAAAAGAGCTGACATTAATGAAATAGTTAAAATCTTTAGATGTAAGATCATCGATTTATCAAAGGAAACTTTAACTATAGAACTTACTGGAGATGAAAATAAAATATCAGCATTAATTAAGCTTATGGAGGAATATGGAATTCAAGAGCTTGTAAGAACAGGGGTGACAGCACTTGAAAGAGGAGACAAGACAATAAATAGTTATGATGATTATGAAGATAATATTTAATTAGTCAGTAAAGGGGGCAAACTTTAATGACCAATAAAAAGATAAGTATATTTGATTCTACATTAAGAGATGGGGCTCAAGGACAGGGAATTTCTTATTCTGTAGAGGACAAAATCAAAATAGTAAAAGCTTTAGATGATATTGGAGTCTCATATATAGAAGCAGGAAATCCAGGATCTAACCCAAAGGATATGGAATTCTTTAAAAGAATAAAGGAAGTAAGTTTAAAAACAACTAAAATTGCAGCTTTTGGATCAACAAGAAGACCAAATACAGATGCAAAGGATGATAATAATATAAAAAATTTATTAATAGCAGATACAGACGTAGTTGTAATATTTGGAAAGTCATGGGATTTTCAAGTTAAGGATATTTTAAAAACTACTCTAGAAGAAAATTTGAAAATGATAGAGGACACAATAAGTTTCTTAGCTTTACGGGGAAAAGAAGTAATATTTGATGCAGAACATTTCTTTGATGGGTATAAGAATAACAAAGAATATGCACTTCAAACATTGAAAGCGGCTAAAGAGGCAGGTGCCAAAACTGTAGTTTTATGTGATACAAATGGAGGTACTCTTCCAGGAGAAGTTGCAGCTATAGTAAAAGAAGCAGTAAGCAAAGTAGGGGGCAGTGTAGGAATACATTGTCACGATGATATTGGAATGGCAATTGCTAATTCAATCGTGGCAGCACAATCAGGGGCAGATCACATCCAAGGAACCTTTATAGGAACAGGTGAAAGATGTGGAAATTCAAATCTTAGTGCAATAATTCCAACTTTAAAACTAAAGCTTGGGGTTAATGTCATAGAGGAAGAACACCTTTCTAAATTAACAAGTGTTGCTAGATTCATAGCAGAAATTTCAAACATAACTCTAAAAGAAGATTCACCTTATGTAGGAAACTCAGCTTTTGCGCATAAAGGTGGAATGCATATAGATGCTGTATGTAAAGATTCAAAATCATACGAGCATATTAAACCAGAAACAGTAGGTAATGAAAGAAGATTTTTAATATCTGAAGTAAGTGGTAAGAGTACTGTATTTTCTCAGATACAAAAAATATTCCCCAATGTTTCTAAAGGAAGCAAGGAAATTCAATTAATTACAGATAAATTAAAAGAATTAGAATATGAAGGCTATCAGTTTGAAGGAGCTGAAGGTACTGTTGAACTCGTAATGAGAAAAATTATGGGTAAATACAAGCCCTTTTTTAAACTTAATCATTTCAAAGTATTTGCAGAACAGTCTTCGGATGGTAAAAAAGAATTTGCATCTTCAGTAATGATTAATGTTACTGTGGATGGTAAAAAGCAGATAAGTGCAGCAGAAGGAGAAGGCCCAGTAAATGCATTAGATAAAGCACTTAGAAAGGCGCTAGAAGTCTTTTATCCTCAACTAAGAGATGTAAGACTTGTAGATTATAAAGTAAGGGTCTTAGATTCTGAAAGTGCTACAGAATCAAGAGTAAGAGTTTTAATAGAATCTACAGATGGTGAAGAAAGCTGGAGTACAGTCGGTGTATCTAAAGATATAATCAAAGCTAGCTGGATAGCATTAGTAGACTCTATAGAATATAAATTGATAAAAGATATAGAGAAAAAAGTAAAAACTTATTTTTAGGGAGATGATTAGAAAATGGGTATGACAATGACACAAAAAATATTAGCAGCACACGCTGGTTTAGAAAGCGTAAAGGCAGGACAGCTTATAGAAGCTAATCTTGATTTAGTATTAGGAAATGATATCACAACACCAGTTGCAGTAACTGAGTTTAAGAAGTTTGGTGAAGGAAAACCTGTATTTAATAAAAGTAAGATTGCAATAGTTCCAGATCACTTTACTCCAAATAAGGATATAAAGGCTGCTGAACAAGTTAAATACATAAGAGGTTTTGCACATGAAAAAGAAATAGAAAACTTCTTTGAAGTTGGTGAAATGGGTATCGAACACTGTTTAGTTCCTGAAAAAGGATTAGCAGTTGCAGGAGATGTTGTAATTGGAGCTGACTCACATACTTGTACTTATGGAGCACTTGGTGCATTCTCAACAGGTATTGGTTCAACTGATATGGCTGCTGGTATGGCAACAGGTAAGTGTTGGTTTAAAGTACCATCTGCTTTAAAATTTGTTCTTAAGAATAAACCTGCAAAATGGGTAAGTGGTAAAGATGTTATTCTTCACATTATCGGTATGATAGGTGTTGATGGAGCTCTTTATAAATCAATGGAATTCGTTGGAGATGGATTACAATACCTTTCAATGGATGATAGATTTACAATGGCTAACATGGCTATTGAAGCTGGTGGAAAGAACGGAATATTCCCAGTAGATGAAAAAACTGAAGAATATTTAAAAGAACACACTAAGAGAGAATGGAAGAAGTTTGAAGCTGATGAAGATGCAGAATATGATGAAGTTTATGAAATAGACTTAAGCACATTAAGACCAACTGTATCATTCCCTCATTTACCAGACAACACAAGAACTATTGATGAAGCTCAAGGTCTTGAAATAGATCAAGTAGTTATCGGATCTTGTACAAATGGTAGAATTTCAGACTTAAGAATTGCTAGAGACATTCTTAAAGGAAAGAAAACTAACAAGAATATAAGAACTATTATTATTCCTGGTACTCAAAAGATTTATCTTCAAGCATTAGAAGAAGGAATAATCAAAGACTTAATTGAGGCAGGAGCTGCAGTATCTACACCAACTTGTGGACCATGTCTTGGAGGACATATGGGAATCTTAGCAAAAGGTGAAAGATGTGTATCAACAACAAATAGAAACTTTGTAGGAAGAATGGGACATGTAGAATCAGAAGTTTACCTAGCAAGCCCAGCAGTAGCAGCTGCATCAGCAATAACAGGTAAAATTACTGACCCAGAAACAGTGTAGGAGGTAGAAAATAATGAGCGTTAAAGGTAGAGTATTCAAATATGGAGACAATGTAGATACAGATGTAATTATCCCAGCAAGATATTTAAACACTTCAGATCCAAAGGAACTTGCTGCACACTGTATGGAAGATATAGATATAGATTTCGTTAAAAATGTTAAACCTGGAGATATAATAGTTGCAAATAAGAACTTTGGATGTGGTTCTTCAAGAGAACATGCACCACTTGCAATTAAGACAGCAGGAGTTAGCTGTGTTATAGCCTCAACATTTGCAAGAATTTTCTATAGAAACTCAATAAATATAGGATTACCAATTCTTGAATGTGATGAAGCAGTAAAAGCTATTGAAGCAGGGGACGAATTAGAAGTAGACTTCAAGAGCGGTGTAATCAAAAACTTAACTAAGAATGAAAGTTATCAAGGTCAAGGATTCCCAGAATTCATGCAAAGAATCATTGATAATGATGGATTAATCGGATATATAAAATCAAAATAAGCAATAAGGTAAATTTAGGGGGTTAAAAATATGAAATACAATATAGCAGTAGTTGCTGGAGACGGTATAGGACCAGATATAGTAGAGGAAACAATAAAGGTTTTAGATGTAGTTGGGGAAAAATTCGGACACGAATTTAACTACACTCGTACAATAGCAGGTGGATGTGCAATAGATAAGTTTGGAACTGCACTTCCAGAAGAAACACTAGAAGTTTGTAAGAAATCAGATGCAGTACTTTTAGGTGCAGTTGGAGGACCAAAATGGGATAATCCAGATGCAAAGGTAAGACCAGAACAAGCTCTTATGGGACTAAGATCAGGATTAGGTCTTTACTGTAACTTAAGACCTGCAACATTATATGCACCACTTAAGAATGCATCACCTTTAAAAGAAGAAATAGTTAATAAGGGAATTGATATTGCAATAGTCAGAGAATTAACTGGTGGTATTTATTTTGGTGAAAGAGGAAGAGAAGTAGTTGATGGAGTTCAATCTGCTTACGATACTGAAAGATATAATGTAAATGAAATAAAGAGAATTGCTAAAATCGGTTTTGAAACAGCAATGAAGAGAAAGAAAAAATTAACTTGTGTTGATAAAGCTAACATCCTTGAAAGTTCAAGACTTTGGAGAGTTGTTTTAGAGAAAATGGCAAAAGATTATCCAGAAGTAGAATTAAACTACTTATATGTTGATAATACTGCAATGCAAATAGTAAAGGAACCATCTCAATTTGATGTTATAGTAACTTCAAATATCTTTGGAGATATCCTTTCAGACGAAGCTAGTATGGTTACAGGATCAATTGGAATGTTACCATCAGCATCACTTGGAGAAGGAAGCTTAGGTATGTATGAACCAATTCATGGAAGTGCTCCTGACATTGCAGGAATGGGTATTGCAAATCCATTAGCAACTATTCTTTCAGGTGCTATGATGCTTAGATATAGCTTCAACTTAGAAAAAGAAGCTAAGACAATAGAAGATGCTGTTTTAGCTGTTCTTGAAGATGGATATAGAACTGGAGACATCATGAGCGAAGGAATGAAGAAAGTCGGAACTGTTGAAATGGGTAAATTAGTAATTGATAAAATAAAGGAGATGTAGTTAATTATGAGAAGTGACATTGTAAAAAAAGGTCCTTCAAAGGCACCACATAGATCACTATTTAAAGCTTCTGGTTTAACTGATGAAGAAATCGACAGACCTTTAATTGGTGTTGTAACATCTCAAAATGATATAATTCCAGGTCATGTTAACCTAGATAAGATTGTTGAAGGAGTTAAAAAAGGAGTACTAATAGGTGGTGGAACACCATTAGTATTCCCAACAATCGGGGTATGTGATGGTATTGCTATGGGACATGAAGGAATGAAATATTCTTTAGTAACAAGAGAACTTATAGCAGATAGTATTGAATGTATGGTTAAGGCTCATGCTTTAGATGCATTAGTATTAATTCCTAACTGCGATAAGATAGTTCCAGGAATGATGATGGCAGCTATGAGATTAAATATTCCAGCTGTTGTTGTAAGTGGAGGACCAATGCTTCCAGGTAAGTTTAAAGGTACTGATGTTTCATTAACTACTGTATTTGAAGCTGTTGGAGCATTTGAAAATGGAACAATGCTTGAAGGAGATCTTAAAGAACTTGAAAATAATGCATGTCCAACATGTGGTTCATGTTCAGGTATGTTTACAGCAAACTCAATGAACTGTTTAGTAGAAGCTCTTGGTATGGCTCTACCTGGAAATGGTACTATACCAGCAGTTTATTCAGAAAGAATAAGACTTGCAAAACAAGCAGGTATGGCAGTTATGAATCTTTTAGAAAAAGACATAAAGCCAAGAGATATAGTAACTAAGAAATCAATTGAAAATGCTTTATCAGTAGAAATGGCACTTGGATGTTCTTCTAATACAGTATTACATTTAACTGCTATAGCTAATGAAGCAAAGGTTCCAATAGACTTAGATATTATAAATGAAGTATCAGAAAAAGTTCCAAATCTTTGCCACTTAGCACCAGCATCTCAAACTCATATAATTGATTTATATGCAGCTGGTGGAATTGGAGCTGTAATGAATGAGCTTTCTAAGAAGGATTTACTTGACCTTGACTGCATAACTGCAACAGGAAAAACTCAAAGAGAAAATATAGAAGGTAAGCATGTATTGGATTATGAAATAGTAAGACCAATAGATAATCCATATATGACAACAGGAGGAATTCAAATACTAAAAGGAAACTTAGCGGTAGATGGAGCAGTTGTTAAGAAGTCAGCTGTTGCACCTGAAATGCTTGTACATGAAGGACCAGCTAAGGTGTTTGATTCAGAAGAAGAAGCTATAGCAGCAATCATGGGCAAAAAAATAGTTGCAGGGGACGTTGTTGTAATTAGATATGAAGGACCTAAGGGAGGTCCAGGAATGAGAGAAATGTTATCACCAACATCTGCAATAGCAGGTATGGGACTTGATAAAGACGTTGCTCTTATAACAGATGGAAGATTTAGTGGAGCTACAAAAGGGGCGTCAATAGGACACGTATCTCCAGAAGCTGCAGAAGGCGGACTTATAGCATTAGTTGAAGATGGGGATCTAATTTCTATAGATATAAACAGTGGTAAATTAGAGTTAAAAGTATCAGAAGAAGTTCTAGACCAAAGAAGAAAGAACTTAAAACCATTTGAACCAAAGGTAAAAGAAGGATATTTAGCAAGATATTCTAAACTTGTATCATCTGCAAGCACAGGTGCAATATTTAAGTAATTTGGTATATAGGTTTTAGCAAAATTTAAAAGGGGTAAATATATTTAATGATAGGAGGGGGCTTATTTGTTACTATCAGGATCGGATATAGTTATTAAATCTTTAATAGATGAGGGTACTAAAATAGTTTTTGGATATCCAGGAGGCCAAGTTATAAATATTTATGATTCTTTATATAAGTATCAGGATGAAATAAAACACGTTTTAACTTGCCATGAACAAAATGCTGCACATGCAGCAGATGGATATGCAAGAGCAACAGGTGAAGTAGGGGTGTGTATTGCTACGTCAGGACCAGGTGCGACTAACCTGGTAACAGGAATTGCAACAGCATATATGGATTCAATTCCTTTAGTAGCTATTACAGGTAATGTACCAATGAATCTTTTAGGTAAAGATAGTTTTCAAGAAGTTGATATTACAGGAATAACAATGCCTATTACAAAGCATAATTATATTGTTAAAGATGTAAATAAACTTCAAGAAGTAATAAAAGATGCTTTCCGTATTGCAAAGGAAGGTAGACCAGGCCCAGTTTTAATAGATATTCCTAAAAATATTCAGATAGAAAAAACAGAATATAAAGAACTAGCTAAAACAGAGCCTAAAAAAGTGAAAATTAGAAAAGATAAAATTAATGAAGCTATAGCCATGATTAATAAGGCTAAAAAGCCGTTTATATATGTTGGTGGAGGTGCAGTAGCATCAAATGCTTCAGAGCAAGTTTTAGCACTTGCAGAGAAAATAGATTCTCCAATATGTAATTCATTAATGGCAAGAGGAGTAGTTCCAAGTGATCATCCTTTATATACTGGAATGATTGGTATGCATGGAACAAAAGCTTCTAATATAACTGCTACAAAATGTGATTTATTTATTGCATTAGGAGCGAGATTCTCTGATAGAGTTATTTCTAATCCAGAAAACTTAAGTAATGCAAATATAATTCATATAGATATAGATCCAGCTGAAATAAATAAAAATGTAAAGGTAGATTTATCAATAACAGCAGATTTAAAAGATGCACTAGAAGTTATAGTTTCAGGTGTTGATGAAAAGAATAATGAAACTTGGATTGAAAACATGAATTCATTAAAGAGGCTACCTGCATATAAAGCTGAGGGAGAAGATGTATTAAGTCCTAAGGTATTATTTGATGCTTTAAATAAAGTAACAGATAAAGAATTAATTATTTCAACTGAAGTTGGTCAACATCAAATGTGGACTGCTCAATATTATAATTTTAAAAAGCCAAGAACGCTTATTACATCAGGAGGACTTGGAACAATGGGATTTGGACTCGGTGCGTCTATAGGAGCACAGTTTGGAAAGCCAAATTGCAAAGTTATTAATATAGCAGGGGACGGAAGTTTCATGATGAACTGTCAGGAACTTGCAACAGCAGTTACAAATAAATTACCACTAGTTGTAATTGTAATGAATAATAATGTTCTAGGAATGGTTAGACAATGGCAAACTCTTTTCTTTGATAAGAGATACTCTAATACTACACTAAATAGAAAAACTAATTTAGTGAAGTTAGCAGAGGCTTTTGGGGCTGAAGGTTATATGGTAAGAGAAAAGGAAGACCTAGATGACGTTCTAGAAAAAGCATTAAATGCAGAGGGACCAGTTCTTATTGATTACAGAATAGATAGTAATAAGAATGTATTCCCAATGGTTGCTCCAGGAGCACCAATTAATCAAATAATTACTGAAAGTGATTTAGATTAATTTAGAAAACAAAGATTAAAAATGAAAATTATGCACTGATACAAAAAAGTGTATATCCCATAATTAAAAGCTATCATACTAGTAAGAGTAAAATGTACCCTTAGTCAAGGACAATTAAAAAAAAGACTAAGTGGTACCTAAAAGATGGTTCCTGTAATCAACAGGGGTCATCTTTTTTAAATTCCATTGTGGTCTATAATAATTGTGATAATTAACATAATCATTAACTTCTTTAATTAATTCCTCAAAACTTTCACATTTTTTATATTAGCTTCGTCTTTTAAATGACCAAAAAACGATTTCTGCGGGGCGTTGTCCCAGCAGTTTCCGCATCTAGACATAGATTGTCCTAATTTGTTTTTTTTTGACCTTCTTTTGAAAAATTGGACTTGTATAATGAGCTCCTTGATCAGAATGGATAAAGGAATCTTTTCTAAGAAGAGACTTATTGTTATGTAT
>NZ_FPBY01000220.1 GCF_900116755.1 Clostridium sp. DSM 8431 | reverse complement strand
TACAAAATAGGACACGATGAATAAGGAAAAATCTCGATATGGGTATAATTGTCCATATTTTGAGTAGCAGAGAAAGGTTTATGAGTAATAGGTTAGAGGATATAAAAATAGGCCTTGTTTTGGCTGGTGGAGGAGCTAAGGGAGCTTATGAAGTTGGGGTATATAATGCACTTAAGAAATTAGAACTTGTTGACAATATAAAAGTAATTTCAGGAACATCGATAGGCGCAATTAATGCTTTATTTTTTGCTATGGATAATCCTAAAATTATAAAACAAAGTTGGAGTAATCTTAAATATTCTCAGTTTATTTTAAGTCAAGAAAGCACAAAACCAATAAATTTCGATTCAGTATTAGATAAAATAAAGAATATCAATACTGAAAGTGGTATTTTAGATAATATAAAACTTAGTGATATAGGACTAATATCTCAAAGTGGAATAAAGAATTTTATAGAAGAATATATAGATATTAATGTAATAAAGAATTGTGATAAGGACCTTTATTCATGTGCTTATAATATAGATAAAGAAAGACCTGAGTACTTTAAATTAAATGATTGTACTGAGGAAGAAATAAAGGATAGAGTAATAGCATCAAGTGCAGTTCCTCATATGTTCAAACCAATAATAATTGATGGGTTAAGATATGCTGATGGAGGAATTCATTCTCCACTTTACAGTAAGAATAATGTAGACAATGTACCTATTTATCCAATGAAAAATTATGATTTAGATATTATAATTATTGTCTATCTATCTTCTAATAAAAAAGCAGTTAATAAAGAGAGATTTTCTGAAAGTAAAATCATTGAAATATATCCATCATCTAAATTAGAAGCTATTAATGGAATTGGAACATTAAATATTAGACAGGATACACTAAATAATAATATGGATATGGGATATAGGGATGCTATAGTTGAAATTTCTCCTGTTTTAATTGATATACTAAAGGGTAAAAATTTATTTTAAAAATATTGACAGCATTTAATATATAAAATAAAATGTTGTAGTTGGTGATTAAAGTACGTCATACCACAAAGTCTTTTTGTAAAAAGTTTGTTATCCATTTAAATAAATTTTGCTGTTAATATAAGTACTTTAAATCACTATTTTAATTTTACATTTGATTTAAGAGAGGGCATATATATTCATGTAATAACCTCTTTTATTTCAAGAGTAAAAGAACTTTAAGATTCTTCTACTCCTGAAACTCTATAATTAAGATCTGAAAGCATTTTTAAATCATCTTGAATTGTAATTCCTGAAGTTGTAAGCATATCACCAGAAATAGCAGCATTTGCACCACTTAAAAAAGCTGATTTTCCTTTATCATTAAATAATCCACGTCCACCAGCAAGTCTAATAAATGCATCTGGAATAATAAATCTAAATATAGCAATACTTCTAAGAATCTCTTCTTCTGATAGAGGTTTATTACTTTCAAGAGGTGTACCTTTAATTGGATTAAGAATATTAACAGGAATAGATTTAATTCCAAGTTCTCTTAATTCAAAAAGCATATCAATTCTATCTAACATACTTTCACCTAGGCCTAAAATACCACCACTACATACTTCAAGTCCAGCTTCCTTAGCATACTTTATAGCCTTAATCTTTTCATCGTAAGTATGGGTTGTACAAATTTTAGGAAAAAAGTTTCTAGATGTCTCTAAATTATTGTGATATCTACTAACACCAGAATTTTTCAATTTTAAAAACTCTTCATAGTTTAGTAATCCATGAGAAGCACAAAGTGATATATTAACCTTTTCCTTTACTTCAGCATAAGTTCTGCATAGGCTATCTAAGTCTTTTTTAAGTAGTTTTCTTCCTGAAGTTACAACAGAATAACGTATTATACCTTTATCAGCATTATATTTTGCATCTTTTAATATAGTTTCTGTAGTGCATAAAGAATGTTTTTCTATGTTTGTATTGTACTTTACAGATTGTGCACAGTACTTGCAATCTTCTGAGCAATTTCCACACTTTCCATTAATAATTGTGCATATATCGAAATTATTTCCACAGAAATATTTTCTTATTTCATCAGCTGATATGCAAAGTTTATCTAAATCTTCATTTAATAGATTAATAGCTTCATCTTTTGATATTTTATATCCTTTAAGTATCTTATTTTTTAATTCACTTAGCATACGATATCCCCCTAATACTAATTTCACCTGAATTTAAAATAGTGATTTTCTTATCTTCTTTTTGAACAACTAAAGAACCATCATCATTTATATCAATAGCTTTTCCCTTAGTAGAAATTCCGTTTCTAATAAAAGTAATATTTTGATTCAATACAATACTTCTTTCTTTATATTCAGCAATAAAGGTCTGACTTTTTAAGTTGTCTATAATTGAAAGAACTTGTTTAATTATTTCAGCACATAGCTCATTTCTGCTTATATTACACTTTGATTCATCAAAAAGAGAAGTAGCCTTATCCTTTATATCTTCAGGAAAACCTTCTTCTGGAGTTTTAAAATTAATGCCCATTCCAAGGATAATATAACTTACAGTTCCACTTTCAAAGTCAGTAGAGGCTTCAGTTAATATACCACAAATCTTTTTATTATTTAAAACAATATCATTTATCCATTTAATTTTCGCATTAATGCCTGTTACTTTTTCTATAGCTCTACATACAGCAACAGAAGCAGCAGTAGTTATTAATACCGAATCTGATACAGATAATTCTGGTTTTAAAATAATACTCATATATATACCTGTATTTCCTGGAGAAAAAAAGTTTCTTCCCATTCTGCCACGTCCAGCAGTTTGTTTTTCTGAAACTATAACAGTTCCATGTTTTTCACCCTTTAAAGCTAGCTCTTTAGCAGTTTTATTAGTTGATTCTAATTCCTTATAATAACTTACCTTTACATCTGAGTAGTCTTCATTAAGATAACTTAATATTCCTTCAGCAGAAAGTAGATCTGTTTTGTCTGATAGAGAATATCCTTTGTTTGTAACAGCATTAATTTCATAACCTTCTTTTCTTAAATCCTCTATATGTTTCCAAACAGAAGTCCTTGAAACATTTAGTTCCTTAGCAAGCTTTGAGCCTGATATTATTTGCCCCTTACTTTTTTCAAATTCTCTCAAAATATCACTTTTTATAGACATTAAAAGTCCTCCTTAATATACAAATCTGTTTAAAATTTTAGCTAAAAAAGCTGCTAATATACATTTTAATACATCAAGAGGTATAAATGGAAGGATTGAAGTTGTTATTAATGTCTTTAACTCCATCTTTGTTAAGAATTCCATATAAGCAGCACCAAAAATATAGATTATAGGCATACCTAGTGCAATAGATAGAACTATGCATTTTTTCATATTAAACTCTTTTCCTCGTAAAAATGAAATAACAGTGGCGCTAATTAAATAGCCAAACAAATAACCTCCAGTAGGTCCAAATAATTTAGCAGGTCCAGCACCTCCACCTGAAAATACAGGAATACCTATGAGTCCTAATAATAAAAATAATGTGATAGTTGTGAAAGCTTGTTTCGGTTTTAGTAAAAAAGCTATTAAATTAATTATTATTGTCTGAGCAGTTATGCTTGCAAGAGAAAAGGGAAGGGGAATTATTATGTATGATGATACACATAATAATGCAGTGAGCATAGTCATTTTAGTTAAATCATGTGTAGAATTTTTAAGTGAGTTTTCTATGTTCATAGTTACTACCTCCTTTATATTTAAATCGAAATGTTCGGAAATAAATGTAATTTCAAGAAAATTATAAAATTAAAACAAAGGAATGTCAACTGAAATTAGAGGGAAAGTTGACAATAAAAAATCGCATCTCATTTTTTTGAGGTGCGATCTTTTTAATAGATTAATTAAAGCCAGTTTATTTCTGCTTTCTTTCTTGGAGTTGTTCTTCTATATTTAACATCAGGATATCCAATTACTAAACAGGATATTACTTCATCACTACTATCTGCTCCTATGAAGTCTAACATTTCTTTGTTATCTTTTGCAGCAACTATAGAGAATCCACTAAAGAAAGTTCCAAGACCTAAAGCATCTACCATAAGGTCCATATTTGAAGAAGCTAAACCACCATTTATAGGTGTCTTAGTTTTAACAAATATTGCAACAGGTGCATTAAAGAATACTCCATCATTTTTAGGATTTTCTTTATATGATTCATACATTTTTATCCATGCTTTAGCATATCTTTCTAGATACTTAGTTTCTGGAGTTAGGTTATCTAATATGTATTGACCTCTCTTGCATAGAGTTTCATGAATTATATCTTTTAATTCATTAAGTTTATCACCAGTAACTACAGTATAAGAAACATCTTGATTGTTAGTTGAAGTTTGAGTGAATCTTCCCACTTCTATTATTTTTTCTATCTTTTCTTTTTCAACTTCTTTATCTTTAAATCTTCTTACACTTCTTCTAAATTTGATGAAGTTTTCTAATCTTTCTGGATTTATTGTAAAAGTTTCTTTATCATATTCTTTTACTTCTGTCATATCAAAATCGTCAGTTGAAACTGCTGCTACTGGGCATATAGCAACACAGTGTCCACATTTTAAACAACCTTCAGGATTAATACAAGCTTTTCCATCAACTAAACTAATTGTATGAGTAGGACAGTCTTTTATACATTGCATACATCCTATACATTTTTCGCTATCAACTTTAAACATTTTATCGTCTCCCTTACATTTTGTCTATTGAACATAATAACAAAAATATATAACAAAATTCAAGAGATAAAATTTACTATTAAGACAAAAATTGAGATTAATTACGATTTTGCATTTAATTTTGTATAAAAAATCAATAATTATACCTGTTTTTAGGCATTATATTAAAAAATAAAAAAATTTTTGGAGGTTAAGTAACAGTTACAAAAATATTATAAAACCTTAGAAAAGTGTACTAAAAAATAACAAA
>NZ_FPBY01000070.1 GCF_900116755.1 Clostridium sp. DSM 8431 | reverse complement strand
GATGTGTCCCTATGGGTAATGGTAAAAGATATACACAAGAATATAAAGATATGATAGTTGATCTCTACAAGTCAGGAATGAGCTTATCAGAGCTAAGCGACGAATATGGGATTGCAAAGTCAACAATGAATGGATGGATAGATAAAAAGAAAGAAATAAAAATTGACGATAACGAAGTTGTGACTAAACAAGAAATAATAGCTATGAAAAAAGAGATAGCTAGGATTAAAGAGGAAAATGAAATATTAAAAAAAGCTATGGCCATATTTGCTACAAGAAATTAGAATTAGTTGTTCCAATAATACAAAAATATAAAGATGAACATGGTGTTAGTAAGATGTGTGAAGTGCTTGGCGTCGCTAGAAGCAGTTTTTATAAAACTTTAAATAAATCTGAGCTACCAAGGGCAAAAGAAAATGAAAAATTAAAAGAAATTATAAACAAGATATACCATGATAATAAAGGCAGATATGGCTCTCCTAAGATTCAACAAATAATGATAAAAGAAGGTTATGTAATAAGTGAAAAAAATGTTCAGAAATTGATGCGACAAATGAATTTATATGCAATTACAATAAAAAAATATAAGCATCATTCAAGTAAGAATGTAGTAAATGGTTTGGAAAACGTTTTGAAAAGGGACTTTTCAACAACAACTATAAACGAAAAATGGGTAGGAGACATAACTTATATACATACTCTCAAAGATGGATGGACCTACTTAGCCTCTGTATTAGATCTTCATAGCAAAAAAATTATTGGCTATGCTTACGGTAAATCAATGAATAATGCTCTTGTAGTAGAAGCTTTAACTAATGCCTATAACTTACAAAAACCTTCTAATAATGTTATATTTCATACTGTTCTTGGCTCTCAATATACAAGTAATGAAATGAAGGAATTATGTTCAAAACTTAATATTAAGCAATCTTTTAGCAAAAAAGGATGTCCTTATGATAATGCTTGCATAGAATCTTTTCATGCAGCATTAAAAAAGGAAGAAGTATATACAACTAAATATTCAGATTATAGTTGTGCAAGAATAGCTATTTTTAAATATATAGAAGGCTTTTGTATAACCGAAAAAGAATTCATTCAGCATTAGGTTATATTACTCCTGAAGAATGTGAGGTACGAGAAAGAAATAAAATAGCATAGAAAAAATCGAAAAAATGTGTCCACTATATTGACATAGGTCCAATATGCATGATATCTTATAAGTAATCTTAATGAAAAGTTGTATAAATTTACCTTAAGTATACCATATTTTAAGTATACCATATTTATTGTGATTATTAAAAAAGTTGTTTCACTCGAGTATGGTGGAATAACTTTTTTATATTTTAACTAATAAAATTAGGAGAGAGAGCATTATTTAAATAACATAAAATAATGAAAGGCGGGTTTAGAATATGCTAAATAAATATGAGTTTAGTACCTATAGTGGAAGTGAATATGTGTACTTTCCTGACTCAAATATAGTTCTTGGTAAAAAGTACTTGAATAGTAATAAAGATAGATATGAAAATATATTAAAATTAAATAAAGAAAAGTATAATATTGAAACTAATTATACTGGTGCTGAGATTAAGAATGAGTTATTGCAATCAGGATTTACAGAGTTAGCTATTGAAGTAACTAGTCAATGTAATTTTAGATGTAAATATTGTGTTTATTCTGGACAATATTCAGGACAGCGTGTTCATGAAACTCATAATATGGACGATGATACAGCTAAGAAAAGTATAGAGTTATATTTTAAATATATCAAAGAAGGTAGGGAAGCTAATCCAAATCGTAGACCAGTGGTTGCTTTTTATGGAGGAGAGCCATTAGTGAATTTTAAGTTGGTTAAAGAATGTGTAGAATATGCAAAAGAGTTGTATAAAGATAAAATATTCTTTTCTATAACTACAAATGCATCTTTATTAACTGATGAAATTATTGATTTCTTAGTTAAAGAAGAGTTTAGTGTAGTAGTTAGTTTAGATGGATATAAAGAAAACCATGATAGAAATAGAGTTAATGTGGCAGGCATAGGAACTTTTGATATTGTTATGAAAAATATAAACAAGTTATATGAGAAGCAAGGAAGTCCTGTTTTTATTAGTTCAGTATTTGATTATAAAACTGACTTCGAAAAAATGGAAGAGTTCTTTAATAATAATCCTCATTTAGTTGAGTTAGCTATTAATGGAGTTAATCCTAATAATACTAATTATTATGAAAAATTCAGTGAGGAAGATTATAAGCTATTTAAGGAAAAGCTAGATTCTTTACAGGAAAAATTTATTGAGAATGTTAAAGAAAAAAAATATTCTTTCAATACTTTTATGAATAGAATATTCGGAGATATTTGTACTTCATATTTCATGAAACAAATAGACTTGAGCCTAGTGAATTCAAAAGTTGTTAAATATACAGGAGCCTGTATTCCAGGTAGTAAGTTATTTGTAGACTATACAGGAAATTTCTACATTTGTGAAAAGACAAATAGAGAAGTATCTATTGGAAATATAAATGATGGATTAGATTTTGATAAGTGTGCAGATATAGTTAATAGATATAATAAGGCAGTAGTAAAGAAGTGTAGTAAATGTTTATTAAGAAGTACATGTAAAAGATGTTTCACATCTATAGCAATTAAGAATGAAGTGGTAATTAATTCTGATATTTGTAAGGAGCAAATAGAAAGTTTTAAGAATAATATCAAATTTGTATATTCAATTTTTGAATTAAATCCAATTTGGGTTGGTACATATTTTAATGAATATTATGACACTATTAGAGAACTGGCGGTGATTTTAAAATGATGAAGTACTTTAAATTGTTTGAAGAATGTTATCTGGTAAATGGGGCAGATGAAAATGCAATATATAATACTTTATCTGGAGATATCTTTTTAGTTAGAAATGAAGAAAAAGATCTATTAACTAGAACTGAAAATAATATGCCAATTACTAAAGCTTGTGATGAGTTGAATATTGATTTGAATATAGCAAAAGAATATTTGGATAAGTTTAAACAGTCTAATCTTGGAGAATATTATGAAGTACCAGTTACTGCTGAAAAATTAGAGTTAGTACCTAAGTGGATAGATAAATTATTTTTTAAGCTTCCACCTGTAATAGGTAGAGCAACTATAGGTATTGGAGGTTTATGTAATCAGAAGTGTAGCTTTTGTAATTCAAAAGATAAAGTTAATAAAATGAAATGTTTAGCTTGTACAGGGATTGATAAAAGTGAAGTTGAAACTATTTCATTAGATACAGCATGTAAAATAATAAGCTTATTACAAAAATATAAGTGTAAGCAAGTTTATTTAAAAGATGGAAATTTACTTTTAAATTGGAAGCTGATTAGAGATATTGTTGAGCACTCTAAAAAGTCTGGAATAGAAAAAGTTGTTCTGAATTTTACAGCTGCAATTGAGGATAAAGAAATTCTTGATTACATAAAAAATAATAATATATCGCTAATTTTACAAAGAAGTATAGATGAGAATTTTGATATACAATCTCTAATATCTGAGGATAGTAGATATATAGGTATAGATTATACTTACTTTTTCTTAGCAGATTATGAAATGAAAAGTGAAGTTATTAATATATATAACTTATTAAATCAAAATAATATAAATAATATAATGTGTGATTTTATTGTTCATAAGGACTTGAATTTAATTCCGAAAGAATATATTAAAGAATGTAATAGTTTGTCAAGGGTATCTGTTGAAAATTTTTCTGTAAATAAGAAATACAATCCTTGTTTCTATCAAAGTTGTTATTTTGATAAATTAGGAAACGTATATCCATGCTTGGGTTTATTAGACTTCAAGTATGGTAATATTAATGATTCCGTAAGTACATTTAAGGAAGAAAATTTAAATGCCTTTTGGAAGTTAAATAAGGACAAACTATCTAAGTGTAGTACATGTGAGGTTAGATATGCATGTGGTGATTGCAGAAGTTTAGAGTATGCTGTTTCAGGTGATATTACTAACAATTCATTTTGTTTTAAAAGATAATGAATAAAACATATGATTATATTTAATAAGGAGAATTGAATGAGTGAGATTATAAGATTTAATAATGTAGTTAAAAAATTTAATGATAAAACTGTATTAGATAATATAAGCTTTTCTGTTGATGAGGGAGATATATTTGGATATTTAGGCCCAAATGGGGCAGGAAAAACAACTTCTATCAGAATGATGCTTGGAATATTAGAACCTACTGAAGGACAAATAGAAATTTGTGGAATGAATAGCATTAGAAATGAAGTAAGGAAAAAGATAGGTTTTTGTTTAGATGATGAAGGACTTTATCCAGACTTAACAGCTATTGAAAATATGGAGTTCTATGATAGAATTTATAATTCTGAAGTTGGTAGAAAGAAAAGAATATTAGATTTGTTAGAGTTATTTGAAATAGATAAGTACGCGGATAAGCTGGTTAGTGAATTTTCAAAGGGAATGAAGAGACGTTTGGGACTAGCAAAAGCTTTATTAAACAAACCAGAAGTTTTAATATTGGATGAACCGACAGATGGTTTAGATCCAGATGGTCAGTATTTAGTAAAAAGAATTTTAAGGAATATTTCAAAGGAAACAACTATATTTTTTAGTTCACATAATTTAAGTGATGTAGAAAATATTTGTACAAAAGTTGCAATTATAAAAAAAGATATTTTGTTCTGCGATAAGATGTGTAATATAGCTAATGGCAATCAAGTTTCTATTATTATTAGTTCTGATGAGGACAATGCAGATAGAATTAATTCTTATAAAAGGTTTGTAAATGACCTTAATATTAGTAATTTTGGAATTGTCAATGATAGATTGAATATTAATGTTTCTTCAGTTCGTAAAGATGAGATTGTAAATAAGATTATTAATAGTAGTTTGCAAATTGATAGTATTTATGAACTTAATAATAAAATTGAAAATCTTTATTTTGATTTAGTAAAAGGAGGAGAAAAGTGATAGATTCAGTTAAGGCTATAATATGGAAAGAATATAAATCTGCTAGCCATAGAAAAAAACAAATAATAATTAATTCTATTTGTATATTTATATTTATGACCATAATCTCTTCTGGAAGATTATTGAATGTAAAGATGACTACAGAAAATAGTGAAGAAATAGCTAAAAATATGATTATATATGTTGCTGTTACAGGTACATATATGGGATTATTAGCAGTTTTGAGATTTTGGCAGGAAAAAAGTAATCATACAATAGAGAGCTTATTATCATTACCTTGTGGTCCTATAACAGTAATATTATCAAAAATAATAGTTCCTGTAGTTATATCAATTATGATAGGATTATTGGATTCAATTTTATCAGTTATAGTAGTAAGTATTTTGTATAAAAAGATAATTATATCTATAGGTGTATTTGTAATACCAGTAATTTTTGGAGTTGCTGTAGGAATACCTTATTGTTTTATAAATGGATACTCAATGTGGTGTGTTAGCATAACATATTCAAAATTAGTACAAGGAGTATCAAGTTTAGCATATGTAGCATTTATTGCTGTAATGTTTTCAAATTCAAGTATGCTATGGACTGAAATTTTAAATGTTATTTTTATAGGGGCAGTTGGTTTGACTGTTATAGCATTATACTTGGCTTTAAAAGTTAAAAAGGAAAATATAGTATTAAATCTTTTAGATTAGCTATAAATCTTCTTAGGAAGTTTATAAATATATAATAAATTGGAGGAAGAACATATGAAACCAATTAATGTGATGAATGGATGGTCATGGAGCAATTTTGTTTGTGGAGCATTTTGTGGTATTGCAGGAGGAGCATGTGCACTAGCAGGATGTGCAGTAGATGGTCCAGCTCCATTTGCTGATGCTGCTTTAGCAAAAGTAAGTGTTGGTGGTGGAGTTGTTGCAGCAGCAACAGTTGGTGGATTTGCTGGTTAACATTCGCTAATAAAAAAATAGCTTGAATTTATTTCAAGCTATTTTTTTATTGGCAAGAAAATTATGAACTAATAAATTTTAACGAGTTAAAGTGAGGTAAATAAATGAGTGTAAGAGAAAGAATAGACATATTACTTAGGGTAATTTTTACTGTTTTAATATATATAATAATTCAAACAGGAGTTCAAATAGTAAGCGTATTTATTGCATATTTTCAGAACGTTTCTGTTGATGTAAATTTAACAGAATCTATTATTTCATCAGTAGTCAAAATGAAAGAGAGTAAGTATTTAATATCTTTTATATCTATTATATTCACTAGTATTGTTTATTACTTTAAATTTTTCTTAAAAAAGAATAGTGAAGAGGCTATAGATATTAAATTAAAAAAGATTAGTATATGTCAATTTATTGAATCAATATTTATAGGAATATCAATTACTTGTTTATTATATATTTTTATGACAAACTGTCTTATTAATGAGGAAAGTGTAAATCCTCATTTGGTGCTTACTAATTTCTCTATGTTAAATATTATTTTTTATGTTTTTATAGGTGGTATATTAGTTCCTATATTTGAGGAGATTTTGTATAGAGGAATAGTATTTGAACATCTTAAAAAGCTATTTAATATTAAATTAGTAATTGTACTTCAAGCAGTAATTTTTGCTATTACTCATAATAATAAAGCACAAGTTATATATACATTAATTCTTGGTTTAATATTAGGAGTAGTTTATTGTATCAATGAAAATATAATAAATTGTTGCATAATTCATATAATTTTTAATGTTTTAGGTATGTATGTTTTACCTTATGTGAATTGGACTAATAAAACGATGTATGGAATAATAGGAGCTTCTATAGTAGTATTATTTATTGGAGTTTTGTGTATGGTAAAAAAGAAAGATTATGTTGATGTGCTAAAGTAACTGATACTGAATTATTGAATAATAATTTATATTATTGTGATAGCTGAGATGATGTGAAAATAATAATATCTTTCTATGCATAATTATATTTGTAGCTCAATTTGAAATGGAGGAAGATAAATGGTAGCAATAATAAGATTACTAGCAATAGTGTGCCTGATTATGTTGATCATTGGATTAATTAATCCTAAATGGGCTTTACTATGGATAGTCGAGGAGAGACAAAAAAGAAAGAACGTACTTAAGTATTTTGGAAGTGGATTTATAATCTTGTTTATTTTAGCTTGCTGCATAACTTCTAATAATACTAATAAAACAGAGGAAAAAGTTTCAGTTGAAGAAGAGGTGGTATCTATTCCAACAGATTCAAATACAGAATCTAATGCTAATAAATCATCTTCAAGTACAGATAAAAATACATCGGTAAAAGAAACTACATCTCCAGAGAGAACTTATGCTAGTATATATAATATACAAGAAAAAAACGTAACTAATGGAACAAAAACAAAAGTTTTAGGTAAAAGAGGTCAAGCATATTTTGATAAAAACACTTTAACAAATGAAAGTCTTGCAGCTTTTTATAACGATGTTATTAAAAATAGTGGTTATAATTATTATACTTTAATTGATAGTAGCAATTTTAAGAAAGGAATAGTATTTTTAGGCTGTCTATCTCCATGTAATTACGGATATATTGATGAAACTGGTGGAATTACAAATGCATCAAGTATATTCGATGTAGCTGAATATAATTCTTCATCTATAAAATAAACACATAAAATATAATAAATAATGAAGCATTCTAATTAAGTTCTATGATGTTTCATTTGAATATTAAAATTTTTAATAATTATAATATTCGCTCAAAGGGGGAAACTCCCCCTCTTTTCTTTATTAAGGGTATATGTCATATATAAAACTCAAAACAGAAGGGAAGTTTTGTATATGAAAGGAATTGATGTATCAAATCATAATGGAAATATTAACTGGAGTTTAGTTAAAAGTTACGGAATAGAGTGTGTTTATATAAAAGCTAGTGAAGGTACAACCTATATTGATGAGTATATGTTACGCCATAGTTACGGAGCAAAGTCTGAAAAGTTACGTACTGGTTACTATCATTTTTTAGTTGGCAGCAGTGAACCCGAAACTCAAGCAGAGAATTTTTATAATTGTATTAAGGATAAAGAAAATGATTTGTTGCCATGTTTAGATCTTGAACATAGTAAGAATGAACCTAATGATTTTATGGATTATGCTTTAAGATTTATAGAGAAGTTTAAAGCTCTTAGTGGAATGGAGATATGTATTTATGCATGTCCTAGCTTTATAGAAGAGAATTTGGATAAGAGGCTTAATAAATATTCTTTATGGTGTGCTCATTATGGAGTAGACAAACCTGGCTTTACTAAGGTTTGGGGAAGTTCTTATGCAGGTCATCAATATACTGAAGAGGGAAGAGTTCCTGGAATAGTAGGAAATGTAGATATGAATAATTTTAATGAGGAGATTCTTAATAAGGAAATAAAAAGTGTAGAAGCTGCAGTAGCTCCTACAAATATTTATGTACCTCTTCAGGAAGAATTAAATAGACAAGGTTTTAGAGATAAGAATGGAAATGAGCTAGTTATTGATGGAGCTCCAGGAGAATTAACTTTATCAGCATGCCCTATAGTTAAGAAATGTGCAAGAGGCAATATTACTAAGTGGATACAAGAAGAACTTGGTATTATTTCTGATGGCATATTTGGAGATGATACAGAAGAGGCTGTAGAGAAGTTTCAAAGAACCAGGGGACTTTTAGTTGATGGAATAGTAGGTAAGAATACTTGGAGAGCTTTACTTAATTTATAGAAAAGCATATAATGTTTTTGAATTAATAATAAAAACAGTTAGCTTTAAATTAAATGGCAGTATAAAAACGATGTTTATACTGCCTTTTATTATAAGAAATAAACATGATTAGATATACTGTTTTTTGTTATGTTTTCCATATGTTCTCTAATGGCTAAGGGGCCATATGGGGACCATATGGTGACCAAATATAAATTTATAAGGATATAGTTAGAAATATAAAAATATCTTTAATTTCTTATAAATATTGATTTTATAAAGTTTTATGTAGGTTTTTTTGCAAATATAATTATATTAACATAATGTGATATATTCTAATAAAATGTATAGCATAATTTAGGAGTGATACTTATGAAGATAAATAGAAATGAAGCAGAAAAAGTTTTTCAAGGCTATGTAGATAACTATAATAGTAAGGATGGAAAAATTAAGCTTAAGATAGATCATACCTATAGGGTAAGTAAAATATGTGATGAAATAGCAGAAAGATTAAATTTAAGTAGTGATGATAAGGACTTAGCTTATTTAACAGGATTATTACATGATATAGGAAGATTTGAGCAGATAAAAAGATTTAATACCTTTGTAGATGCAGAATCAGTAGATCATGCTAAACTTGGAGTTCAGATTCTATTTGAAGAAAATAAAATAAGAGATTTTATTGAAGATGAATCAGAAGATGAGTTAATAGAAAAAGTAATTTCTAATCACAATGTTTATGAGCTTCCAGATAATCTTTCAGAAAGAGAGCTACTTTTTGCAAAAATATTAAGAGATGCTGATAAAATAGATATATTCAGAGTGAATGTTACAGAGCCAGCATATAATGTTTATGGTTATTCTGAAGAGGAACTAAAAAGTTCTATTGTTACTAAAGAGGTTTTAGAATCTTTTAAAAGACATGAAACAGTATTAAGAAAATTAAAGAAAACACCTGTAGATAGTGTAGTTTCCCATATAGCTTTTGTTTTTGGAATATACTTTAATGAAAGTGTTTCTATTGCAAAAGAGCAGGGATATTTTCTTGAACTAAGTAGATTTAAATCTGAGAATGAAGTTACTAAGAAACAATTCTTAGACATAATGAAAGTTATAGAAGAATATCTTATTATGCGCGGATAATCTTACAAAAACCATTGTATAATATTAGAAAATATGTATTATTATAAAGAAGAGAAGTTTTGTTTGTTAAATTATAGAGTTTAAAGAATTGATAGGAATGAGATAAATGAAAAATAAAAATTATCCTTTTTATAATACAATTGATGTTTATACAGTGAAAGATTTATTACTAGCTAATGAAGAGGAATTTCCCAATAATATTATTATTAAATATAAAAAAAAGAGCAAAATAATAGATATAGATTACATAGAGTTAAATAAACAAGTTAATTCTTTAGGTACTGCCTTTTTTATGATGGGAATAAAAAACTGTAAGGTAGGAATCTTGGGGAATATTAGCTATGAGTGGGCTTTATCATACTTAACTCTTGTATGTGGAGGAGTTACGGTAGTTCCAATAGATAAGAGCTTAAAAAAAGAAGAGGTTTCATTCATATTAGAAGAAACTAATTGTAAAGCTGTTATTTATGATAGTACTTATATTGATACAATTAATGATTTGAAAAATATGAATTTACAAGTAAAGTATTATATAAAAATGAATGAGCTTTATAAGTTATCTGAAGAAGGAAAGCAGCTTAAAGAGTTAGGAAGAGAAGAATATAGTAAATATAAGGTGCATGAAGATTCTATTGCTCAAATTATCTATACTTCAGGAACTTCATCTAAACCAAGAGGAATTGTACTTACTCATAAAAATATTCTTTCAGATGGAATTGCAGCTGCAAAAATAGCTTTTTTAGGTGAAGTTGCTTATATGAATGTAGATATGCATCATGTTTATTCAATTATTTTAGGAATTATAGTACCTATGATTCAAGGGACTATAGTATTCTTTGATTCTAATTCAAAAAACTTTATGAAAAATTTTAATAAAGTAAATCTGGAAAGTATGATAGTTGTTCCCTCTACTTTAATATATTTAAGAAAATATATTATGAATGAACTTAAAAAAGTAAATTCAGATTTTAAACTGAAAATGAAAATTAAGCTATCATTATTTCTTATGTCTCACGGAATAAATATTAGTAATAGACTTTTTGCAAAGGTGAAAGATATTTTAGGTTTAGATATTAAATATATTTTTTGTGAAAATGCCTCTATAGATGAAGATTTAGTTAAAGAATTTAGAGCTTTAGGAATTGAAGTGTTAAATGCTTATGGGTTAAGTGAAACTTCAGGAATAATATCAATTAATAGAAATAAATTTAATAATCCTGGCAGCGTAGGACAAGTTATTCCAGGATGTGAAGTCACTGTTTCTGAAGAAGGTGAAATAATGGTAAAAGGGCCTATGGTTATGAAGGAATACTATAAGGATGAAGAAAAAACAAAATCAGCCTTTAAGAGAGAATGGTTTAAAACTGGAGATATTGGATATATAGATAGAGAAGGATTCTTACATATAGTTGGTAGAATTAAAAATATAATTACTCTTAAAAATGGGCAAACTGTTTCACCAGAAGAAATAGAATATAAGCTTAGAAGAATAGATGGAATTAAAGAAGCTTCTATATTGTATGTAGAGGGGGAAATACATGCTGAAATTTATTTGGACTTAGAGTATATGAAAATTAATAACATAGAAAATCATGATAAATACATAAGAGAAAAAATAAAAGACTTTAATAAAAATAATGCAGATTTTAAAAAAATAAGAAGGCTAGATATAAAAAAAGAAGAGTTTAAAGCTAAAGAAGATAATAAATTAAATAGATTTAAAATGATAAAATATTAAGGAGGGAAAAAGCTTATGGAAATGCTTGATATTGTAGATGAAAATGGGAACCCTACTGGGAAAGTTAAGAGGAGAGATGAAGTTCATAGAGATGGAGATCCTCATAGAACTTCCCATGTATGGATAGTAAGAGATAATGAAAAAGGTGGGCTTGATGTATTATTACAAAAAAGAAGTGATAATAAAGACTCTCATCCAGGGTGTTTAGATATATCTTCAGCAGGCCATATAAAAGCAGGAGATGACTTTCTAGAATCAGCCTTAAGAGAACTAAAAGAAGAGCTTGGAATAGAGGCCTCTCCAGAAGAATTAAAAGAAATTGGTATAAGCAGAACAAAATCGGAAAATATATTTCATGGAGAAATTTTTAAGAATAACCAAATTTCAAAGGTATATAAACTTAAACTAAATAATCTTGATATAGATAAATTAAAATTACAAGAGGAAGAAGTACAAGGAGTACTATGGATGGATCTTGAAGAGTGTAAAGAAGCTGTTGAAAATAATACTATTAAAAATTGTATAAAGCTCCATGAACTTCAAATGTTAGGATAAGATAAATTATAAAGGTGGACTATTGTGTTCTAAATTATGACACATTAGCCACTTTGTTTTTTAAAAAATAAATAGACAGAAGAGGTATTCACTCTATATAATAGGAAATAGTTAAAAAAGAGAGATAAGGAGTTAGATAATGACATTAGATAAAGAATTAAATGATTATTATATGAAGTTCTGTGAAGATAAAAGATTAACAAGAAGACATGGCCAAGTTGAGTATATAACTTCTATGAAATATATACATGAATATTTAGGTGAAGAAAAATCAGCAAAACTTTTAGATGTAGGGGCTGGTACAGGCCGTTATTCTGTTTTTCTTGCTAATGAAGGTTATGATGTTACAGCAGTTGAATTAGTTAAACATAATTTAGGTACATTAAAGGCTAAGGGAAGTACAGCTAAAGCCTTTCAAGGAAATGCTCTTGACTTATCAAGATTTCCTGAAAATTATTTTGATGTAACTTTAGTATTTGGACCAATGTATCATTTATTTACTTTTGAGGAAAAGGTAAAAGCATTAAAAGAAGCTAAAAGAGTAACTAAAAAGGGTGGAACTATTTTAGTTGCATATTGTATGAATGAATTTAGTGTTATTACTTATTGTTTTAGACAAAATAACATTAAGGAATGTGTTAAAAATGGAAAGCTTTCAGAGGATTTTCAAACACTTTCTTCAAAGGAAGATCTTTTTTCTTATGTAAGAATAGAAGATATTGAAAAAATTTCAGAAGCAGCAGGATTAAAAAGAATTAAGCTTGTTTCAGCTGATGGTCCAGCAGATTACTTAAGACATGAACTAAAAGCTATGGATGATGAAACTTTTAAACTTTTTGTAGATTATCATCTGGCTACATGTGAAAGAAAAGAATTATTAGGAGCAGCTGCTCATACCCTTGATATATTAAGAAAAGAATAGATTTTTAATAAGAATATATTTTTGTAAAGTAATTTTTTATAGTCAATAAGAATACTAATAATTGTGTTACTAATATAACTTTTTTGGGGGTATTCTAATTGAAGGGAAAAATGAAAGTTAAGTTATTAAAAGAAAATAATAATAAAATAGAAGTTGAAGTTCTTGTTATGTATAGAAAATATAAAGGATATTTAGAAAATAGAATTACAGCTTCAGAAGATTCTTATAAGTTTAGTATAGGAAGAAATAGAGTTAAGATAGAAAGCTTAATTAAGTCAGATAAAAGGCTTATGAAAAATGTATGCATTAATCCTAAAGATACAATAGAACTAAGTTATAACTATGATAATAAAAAATATAAATTGCATTTAGATAAGGAATATGAACTTCATTATAGTGGGTTTAGATAATAAGAAAAATATGGATATTTTATAAATTCAGGCATAAAAAAAGCCTGAATTTTTTATTTTTCTTTACAGATATATATTTCTACAAAAAATATGTATATTTAATTTAATTTATCATAATAATTAAATTAAAGAATAAAATACTTAAAATTCCTTTGATAAAAGTTGGATATATGTTATCATATAGGGAAAATTATATTAGAAAAAGAGGATTGAGGTGTGTAATGGAAGGTAAAATAAGTGCAAAGGATTTATTTAAAGATATTTTTGTAGGAATAATGATTGCTGCAATTTCTATTCCAATAGGTATGGGATATGCACAGATAGCAGGATTACCTACAGTTTATGGACTATATGGTTCTGTACTTCCTATTTTAGTGTTTGCTTTGTTTTCATCTTCTCCACAATTTATTTTTGGAGTAGATGCAGCTCCTGCAGCTTTAATTGGAGGAGTATTACTATCTTTAGGGATAGTAGAAGGAAGTAGTGAAGCAATTGAACTTATTCCTGTATTAACTTTCTTTACAGCAGTATGGCTTTTTATTTTTTACATATTTAAAGCAGGAAGAATGGTAAATTATATATCTACTCCTGTAATGGGTGGATTTATAACAGGAATAGGTACAACTATAATTTTAATGCAGGTTCCAAAGCTTATGGGATCAAATGCAGGTAGTGGGGAACTATTTGAATTACTAGAACATATAATTAAAAGTTTTAATAGAATTAACTATATTTCATTAGGGATGGGTATTGCTTCCTTAGCAATAATACTTATTTCAAAAAAATTTGCTCCTAAATTTCCTATGAGTTTAGTAGTTATGATACTAGGAGCATTATCTACAGTTATTTTTCATGTAGAAGATTATGGAGTAGCTCTTTTATCTCAAGTAGATAGTGGACTTCCTAAAATTATAATACCAAGTTTTAGTGCAATACATTTTAAGGATGGCTTTATGCTTAGTTTGCCAATTGCTGGTGTTATATTAGCAGAATCTTTATTATCAGAAACAAGTTTTGCAATAAAAAACAACTATAAAATTGATGATAATCGTGAAATTTTAGCTTTTTCATTAAGTAACTTAGCAGCTGCTATAGTAGGGTGTTGTCCTGTTAATGGAAGCGTTTCAAGAACTGTTATGGGTGAACAGTATGGAGGAAAAACAAAGGTAGTTTCATTTACAGCATCCATTGTAATGGCATTAGTATTACTTTTTGCTACAGGGTTTATTTCATATCTTCCAGTACCAGTATTAACAGCTATTGTAATTGCAGCTTTAATAGGAGTTTTAGAATTTGATTTAGCAATGCATTTATATAAGATTAATAGATCTGAATTCTTAATTTTTATAGGAGCATTTGTAGCTGTATTAATATTAGGAACAATTTATGGAGTAGTTGTTGGAGTAATTTTATCTTTTGGTGCTATGGTATTTAAATCAGCTGTACCGCCTAGAAGTTTCTTAGGTATAATTCCAGGAAGAGAAGGTTTTTATGATTTAAATAGAAATAGTGCTGTAAAAGAAATTGCAGGTACGGTAATATATCGTTTTAGTGGAAGTCTATTTTTTGGAAATATAAATACTTTCCAAAATGATATAGAAAACAGCATAAAGGATACTACTAAGGTTGTAATTATTGATGCAGGTGGAATAAGCAGTATTGATTTTACAGCAGCAGAAAGACTAGAAATGATTTATAAAAATTTCAAGGCTAGAAATATACAGCTCTATATTACTGAACATATAGGAGAGTTAAATGATGAAATGAGAAAATTTGGTCTTAGTAGTCTTTTAAAAGAAGGAGTTATTAGAAGAACAATAAGTGCAGCTCTTAATGATGCAGGAATGATTTATCCATATCCTTTAGAAAATTTAGAAGGATCAGAAAGCATGCCAGCTAGACCTTCTAGAATTAAGGAGGAAATAATAGAAGAATTTGAATGGGCCTTTGGAAAAGATGCAGAGGAACAGATGGAAGTTCATGCTAAGGAAATAATAGAAAATATAACAAAACTTAAGGCTGAATTTACTCCTGAAACAGATATTGATTTAAAGGCAAAAGCATGGAAGCATTTAGGTAAATATGATCAAGATAAGTTATTTGAACATCTTGAAAGACATTTAAATGAAATAGCTTCAAAGCTTGGTCAGCCAGTAGATGCTGTTGAAGCAAATATAATGGAACATAGAATAAAGCTTTGGTTAAAAATGAAAAATGAAAATAGAGAAGCTTTTGACAGATATATGAGAAAACGTGAAAAATATGAAAGAAAATTAAAGAATGAAAATCCTGATTTGTATAAATATATAGTAGATCATAGGAAAGAACAATTAGAGGTTCTAAAAGCAAATAAACCAGAGATTGCTGAAATTGCTAAAGAATTTGAGAAGTGTATGAAAGAGAATTAAAATAAGGTTAATAAGAGGTAGGGAGAAAAAATTGGGTGAAAAAGAGAAAAAGATGAGGTTTAGTAAGTTTAAAATATATCTTACTTTATTTATTCCTTTGTTAATATTTTCAAATAAAATATGTAATAAGTTTGGAAGTGAAATATCAGGAATAATATTTTTATTAAACATTATAGCTATACCATGTTGTATTATTTATTACAGAGTTACCAAAAATAATGATTTTATTTTATATAGTTTATTTTTCTTTAGCTTATGCATAGATAATATATATACTATATGCAAAAAAATAATGTAGCCTATGCAAGGGTTCCATTGATGCTTATACTAAGAAACATATTTATAGCATTAAATATATTTTTTATATTAACGAATAATACTTTAGTAAAAATACTATATAAAAACAAAATTATAGATTATAGCATTGGAATTGGTACATTCTTTATTATGTTTGCCATAGTAGTAACTATTATTAGAGATTATAAGAATATGGAGTTTATGGAGATTGTTTTTTTATTAAGTGTAGTAACAATCGTTATAAGAAGAGCTATATTTCATTTGTCATATATTATGGGATCATCAATAATTAATGAAAAGATACTTTCTTGTTTGGGGTTTTATATACTTATTTTGGGATTGTTTATTGAAACTAACTCCTTAGTTAAAGAAAATAATAGATTGGAAAAAAAGGTTAAAGTAATATCTGAAGATATTAAAGAGTATCAAGAAATTGAAAAATTAAGAACTCAATTTTTTGCAAATATATCACATGAAATAAAAACTCCAATAAATATAATTTTTTCAGGAGTTCAGCTTATAGAAAGTAAGCATCAGTTAGAAGATAAAATAATTGCTGACTGTTCTAAAAAATATATGCCTATGATTAAGCAAAATTGCTTTAGAATTTTAAGGCTTACTAATAATCTAATAGATATGACAAAATTAGATGCAGGCTTTTTGAAGATGAAATTTAGAAATGTAGACATTGTTAATTTAGTAGAAGATATAACAATGTCAGTTGTAGAATATGTAGAGAACAAAGAGATTAATATTGTTTTTGATACTTTAATTGAAGAAAAAATAATAAAGTGTGATATAGATGGTATGGAAAGAATAATTCTTAATTTAATTTCTAATGCCATAAAGTTTACACCTAAAGGCGGAAATATTCTTGTATCTATGGATACAGAAGATGGCTATGTAGTTATAAGAGTGAAAGATGATGGAATTGGTATACCAAAAGAGAATAGAGAAAATGTTTTTAATGTTTTTGTTCAAGGAGGAAGTCTATAGTTAATAAAAAAGTGTACAAATGTGTTTGAAAATGTTAATATGTACCCGAGAGGTGAGATTAACATGAATAAACATTTAACTAATTATAAACCTAAAGACTTTGCAGAATTACTAGGTGTAAGTGTGAAAACTTTACAACGTTGGGATAGAGAAGATATATTAAAAGCCAAAAGAACTCCAACAGATAGAAGGTACTATACTTATGACCAGTATTTAGAATTTAAAGGTATCAGTAATATTACTACAGATAGAAAAATAGTAATTTACACAAGAGTTTCTACAAATGGACAGAAAGATGATTTGAAAAATCAAGTTGAGTTTCTTCTTAACTTTACATC
>NZ_FPBY01000015.1 GCF_900116755.1 Clostridium sp. DSM 8431 | reverse complement strand
TTAGAATTTGAATATTTCTGAGCAGAGTCACCAGATTGAGTCCAAGTACCAGAATAAGCAAGAGTAGAAGTAGTGTTGTGATAAGATCCTGCATTAAGTGAATAAAGTAAATCTATACTCTTATCAGTATAATTATAGTAAATCTTATCACCATTTCTATCACTTAACTTAACACAACTAGTGTAACCATTTAAAGCTAACTTACTAACATCATTAGTTGTCTTTAAGTTAACAGTTCCTTGTCCTTTAACAGTTGCATTAATAACAGCTAAAGATCCACTTGAAGCATTTACTGAGCTTCCATTTACTAATGCAATACTTGCCATCCCTTTATTTTTATCAATATTATTTACTAAAGGTTTTTGATCTTTAAATAATGTTCCAGCTGAAATAGAAGTAATATCTATAATTTTTGGATCATAAACAAGATCTAAAGAGCCACCATAGATATTAGAGGCATTAATAGCATTAACTGTAATAGTAATATTTGAACCTACAGTTGTATTACCACTTACGCTATAGCTTATTTGAGGTGTACTTGCTGCAAAAACTTCAGTGGCAGCTACTTCATCTGATTTGCCCATAAAAGTAAATACAGACGTGAAAAATAAAATTACAAGTAGAAAAGTAAAATTATTTTTAAAATATTTTTCTATGCTTTTCACATAAATTCCCCCTTGTTAATAAAAAAAGTTGTATATAAACATATAATTCGCTTACAATTATATATAAAAATGTAATATATTAAAAGAAGTTTTATAATACATAATATTATCTGATTAAGTAAAAGTTGTCTTTAGGTTTTCTGTTAACATAAACTTAAAATATAGTTAGATAAATAGCCACCATTTCAAGAGTCATCCTCAACATAACTTTCATATTATAAATAGAGATTTTCGTAATCTTAAGATTTATTGGAGGATGTTTTATAATGGATGGGTTTGAAGAAAATATAAATATAGAAAATTTAGAGACTCCTATAGAGGATTCTATGAATGAGGAAGAATATAAAAAGGAAACTGATAGTGAGACACAGATTTTTGGAATTAATACAACTATACCTTCACAGAAAATGACTATAATGAATGCAATTAGAGAGGCTCTTATAAATTTACAAACACAAATTGACTTGACAAGTTATGTGTCTTATATAACTACTTCAAAGATAGGAATGAATCTTTACTTTGACACTTTATATGAATATCCAGAACTTTTTTATCCAGACTTAACTATAAGCTGCACTTATTATACAAGTAAAAGTACAGGAAATATAACTAGATACTATTTAAAAGTATCCTATCTTTATAGTTCTTCAGTAATTAATTCTATGAAGGCATCACTTACAGCAAAAGTTAATGAAATAAAGAATAATTATTTATATAATGCTTCTGGAAACTTAGAGAAAGAATATATTATTCATGATTATTTACTAGAAAACTGCACTTATGATACTTCAGGAAATTTACCAACTTCTGCTCATACTTCTTATGCAGTTCTCATTACAGGAAAAGCAGTATGTGATGGATATTCAAAGGCAGCTAAATTATTATTTAATGAGTGTGGAATTGATGCAGGTATTATTACAAGTGATTCAATGAATCATGCATGGAACTATATTAAGATGAATGGATATTATTATTATTTAGATATTACTTGGGATGATCCAGTTCCTGAAACCTATGTAAGTAGATATAGCTATTTTAATAGAAATTCGCAAGAAATGATAAATGGAAATCATACTTGGGTTACAGGAAATTATCCAGTTTCAACAAGTACTGTTTTTAGCTTTTTAAGAAGTTATAGTAAGCTGACAAGATCAAATGATAAATTATATTACTATGATTCAGGGGCAAAGGCTTTGTATGAAATGACTCTTGAAGGTAAAAACAAAACTAATGTAAGGTCTAATTTTACTTTTAATAATAATCTTGAGATTATAGGGCTTAATAATAATTTATATTATGTTAAGCAGGTTTATAATTCCACTGATAAAAAGAATTACAATGCTCTTATTAGTTATAATTTATCAACAAAAGCAGAAGAGACTTTATTTCAAACAGTTGGAAATATTAAAAAGATATATAAGAAAAACTTTAATATAGTTGTTCAATATACAGCTTCACAAAGTACTACAACTGTAAGTGCTACAACTATAGATACTTTAATGAGATATGATACTAATAGAGATGGTGTTTTAAATACAGTAGATGTAGCTAATATTTCATCAAAATATAATAAAAAAGTAGGGGAATCAGGGTATATAGCAGCTTGGGATTTTAATAGTGATGGGATAATAGATATTTATGATATTGTGAAGATAAGTGCAAATTTATAAGTAATGTTTATGCCAGCTGATTTAGTCAGTTGGCATTTTTATATTTTACTTAAAGTGATTTTATATGGATTTAAATTTTTATGATAAACATATCAATAGTATTTTTGTATAGATATTATTTTGGGATAATTTGAATCAAAAAGTAAATTGGAAGGGATTTACAAAATATATTAAAAAAGTTTATGATCTTATGATGAAAAATAGTAACTATGAAATATAGATAAAACTATAAATTAGATGATAAAAAATGCACTAATTAAGTAACATAATAACTTAATTAGTGAATCTTTATCTATATATTGGAATTAATCTATTTTTGTGGTAGATTTGAAGTGAGGGATAAAAAGGGAGTGAAAGTTTATGAAAAAGATTTTAGCACTTTTGACTACTGCTATTTTTATAAGTTCATCTTATTCGTTAAAAGCACAAGCTTTAACGTTAGCTAATAGAACAAAAGAAAAGTATGAAAAAGTTCAAGTGTATGAACCAGTTAAAAGTTATGCAAGTATAGATGAAATACAGGAAGAAAGTATTAAGGATAATGGAAAACACCTTAATGAAAATGATATTAATGCAATTATGGCAAGCAATAAGGAAAAAGAAATTTATGAAAAAATTGTTCCTAAGACTTCTGATGAATTTGAAGTTGCTCTATCTTATGAAGATGGAACTTATGAATTTGTAGATAGTACAAATGACTATGAAGAAGCTGTTACTATGGCAAATTTAGAAAAGAATTCTAAAGATGTTCTTATGGCTAAACAGACAGTTGTTCCAGCAGTTATTAATAATGAAGGTCAGGTTGTTTATGCTACAGAATCAGTAGCACGTGTTTGGAAGAATTACAAAGATGGTGTAATGAGAGAATCTACATCTAATGTTTATACAACTTCAAGTATGAATACTAGCTATACCTATATTCATGATGCTTATTTAAGTGAGCTTCCTATTATTCAGCAAAATAATTCAGAAGTAAAGGTATTAGTAGCAGGATATGAAGGCTGGATGAATACAGATATAAATAGAACAACTGGAGGTTATTCAAACCCTAATAGAGATATTCGTATATGGCCTGTAACTCAAGTTACTAATCCTTGTTATTATACAGTTTCTAATGGAGTTTTAGTACATTATATATCAACAAGTTTAGATGGAGACCCAAGTAGAAATTCTAGACTTACTATTGGAAAAGCACCTTCTTATTTAAAAGAAGGAAAAAAGTATTTAAGCTATGATGGAAACTACTTTTATGAGGGAACTCCTAGTAAGGAGTTTGAGGCTTTAAAAAATATAATGAGAGATCTTCAAGATGAAACTCATAATAGAGCTATTAATAATGGTAATCCATATTATAACTACTATAGCTATCTTCCTTTTAGAAGTAGGACAAGCTATTCGGCAAGTGATTTAGATAGATTCATTAATAATAATGCACCTTATGGCAGTAAACTTATAGGTACAGGACAATATTTTATTAATGCTCAAAACAAGTATGGAGTTAATGCTGCCTTAGCTTTAGGAGTAGCTATTAATGAATCTGCATGGGGAACTTCTAATTATGCAAAAGATAGAAATAATTTATTTGGTCTTAATGCAACTGATGATAATACTAATCAAAATGCTTCATATTTTAGTTCACCAGAAGCATGTATTAATGATTTTGCTAAAGGATGGATTTCTAAAGGTTATGCTAATCCAGGTGACTGGAGAGATTATGGAGGATTTTTAGGAAATAAAAAGTTTGGTGCTAATGTTTATTATGCTTCAGACCCTTACTGGGCAGAGAAAGCAGTAAATTATGCTTTTCAGCTTGATTATGAATTGTCAGGAAGCAATGTGAATGACTTGAAGGATAATGATTACTATCAACTTCTTCTTAATACTTCAACATCATCTGTTTTGAATGAAAATGGCAGTCTTATATATGATGTTTATAATTATGTTACAACAAGAGGAAGTCATATAGGAGCAGTGAGTGCTTTTGAAAAGATGCCAGTTAAAAATATGAATGGACAATTATATTATGCAATTGATAAGGAAACTCCTTTATCAACTGGAGATTATAATTGGAGTTCTAAGGGTTATATACCTATAAACAGCGTTAAGCTTATTAACCAAGGAAAAAATTACTTTGATAATGAAGATGTAAATATGGATACAAAAATTGATACCTTAGATTTAACCAATGTGGCTAAAAATTATAATAAGACTTCAGGATTTAATAGTAGAATAGATATTAATAAAGATGGAATTGTAGATATATATGATCTTGTTAAAATAAGTACTAAAATTTAGGATTTTATTAAATACGGGGTGTAATAAAAATGATAAGAAAGAGAGTAGCTTCTTTTTTGCTTTTAGCTGCTTTATTTTTTCCTAATGAATTAGTTAATGTATATGCAGTTGAAAGTACAGGAGCAAAGCTTGGTGAAAAGTATGAAAAACAAATAGTTATGGCTAATAGTGCAGAAGACACTGAGGATGAATTAAATTTATTTGAAGTTTCTAGTGAAACTGAAGAAGATAGTATTAGTGATAAGACTGAGGAATTACTTATACCTAAGACTAATTCAAATTATGAAGTAGCTCTTGCTTATGAAGATGGTGATTATACTTATGTAGCATCATCAGATAATTATGAGGATGCTGTAAATAAAGCTAATGAAGAAAATGCTAAGATTACATCAATGACTGCTGATACTTTGGTGGTTCCTGTTGTTATTGATACTAAAAAAAAAAGCCTAGCTTATACAACTGAGGGGATAGCTAGATGTATTAAGGAATATAAAGATGGAGAAGCGGACCCTGATTATGATGTATGTAATATGTTTAGTGATAAGGAACTAAACAATCTAGATAGAATTATTAATCAAGATTATTGTAGTGAAATGCCCTTATTAGATTCTACTAAAACTGAAGCTTTAGTATATATTAATGGCTATAAGGGTTGGATGAATAGAGATAAAGATAGATGTGCTGGAAATGAAAATAAAAAGCATAGTTCAGATGTTAGAATTGAGCCTATTAATCAGGTGACTAATCCAAGTTTTTATTGTGTAGGAGAGGATGGATTATTTTATCATTATATTTCAAGTAAGATGGATGCTACTGAAGTAGATATAAATACAGATGAAGCAAAAAAAATTGGTAATCCTCCTAGTGGACTAAAAAAGGGAATTAAGTATTTAAGTTATGATGGTCAATATTTTTATAGTACTGAAGAAAGAGGAATATCTAAAACCTTAGCTATACTGACTGATGACTTAAAAGCTGGTAACTTTAATAATGCAGTTAATTCTACCCCATATTATAATTATTATTTATATCTTCCTTTTAGAAGTAGGACAAACTATACTGCTGAAGAATTAAACAAATATATAGATTATTATATAAGTGCTATGACAAGTCCTTCTTGCGATTATAGTAATAGTAAGCTTAAGGGAATTGGTGAAATATTAATTGAAAATCAAAATAAGTATGGTGTTAATGCTCTTTTAACTTTATCAATTGCTATTAATGAATCTAGAGGAGGTACATCAGATTTAGCATTAACTAAGAATAATTTATTTGGTCTAAATGCCATAGATTATGATACTACTGAAAATGCTAGTTCCTTTGATTCTGTAGAAGATTGTATTGAAACTTTCTGCAAAGATTATATTTCAAGGTGCTATGCTAATTATAATAATTATGTTTTTTATGGAAATTTCTTGGGGAATAAGGGTTATGGAGCTAATGTAAAATATGCAGCAGATCCATACTGGGCAGATAAAGCTGCAAATAACGCATGTAAAATAGAAAATTATCTTAGCAATAAGAAATTCTCAGAAGCTAAGGATTATGACTATTATCAGCTTTTTAAATATAATAAAGAAGATGATATTAAAGATGTAAATGGAAATGTTAAATGTCATGTTAATAATGAGTTTATTTCTAGAAGTGGCGAATTTGTAGGGTCTATAGGTTTGATGTTATGTAATGATAGTTTAGATGTAGATGGAGATAAGTATAATGAAATTGCTCTTGATATGGCACTAGATGATGAAAGCAAAAATGATGGTTCTTATAATTGGAATAGAAAAGGATATATTAATGCTACTTCTATTGAAAAGATTAATGATGGAAAAACAAATAAAGATAAAGTTGATTTAGATAAAGACGGAGATATAGATGCAGAAGATTTGTCTATGGCAGCTTTTTATTATAATAATTCTGGAAAAAATCTAAATTATATGTATGATACTAATGATGATGGAATAGTAGATATATATGACTTAGTTATGATATCTTCAAGGTTATAAATTAGAAGAGGGGTTTTTAATGAAAAAAATTTTAAAATTAGTAACAATGGTTATGGCCTTTTCTGTAGCAATTGTTGGGTTTAAAATTAGTGGGGAGAAAGCATATGCTTATGAGACTAATGATATTTTAGTAGATGTTAATTTTGAAAGTGAAAATGATGGTAATTTTAAGGCTGGCGATGATGTTATTATAAAGCTTAAACTTAACAATACACAAAATTTATATGCAGCATCTTTTAAATACACATATGATCCTAATATTTTGCAAGTGGATTCTATAGAGGCCTCAAAAGATATAAGTTCAGCTTCAATTTATGAATCTTATAATGAAACTAATAAGAATGGAAATATAGCAAGATATTGTTTTACTTTCTTAGGGGATGAGAAAGGCTTAAACGGTAATCATGATTTTGTGACTATTAAGGGAAAAGCTAAAACTGATGGAAAGATAAACATAAATACGGATAATATAAAGTTTGAACTTGTTAGAAGAGATAGGGACAACATGGTAAAAGATAATTTTTACATTGATGATGGTGATGACAATGTATATAAAGTAACTGAGGTTAAAGATTCCTCAGGAAAAGAAACAGGAGAAAGTAAAGCAGAACTTGTACAGACTGCTACTGATAATAAAAAAGAAAAAGTTAACTTAGAAGAAGAGGCTAATCTTGAAAATGTTACTTCTCCTGAAGCTCAAGAAACTTCAAAAGATAACTCAAGTAATGAGGCTTCAGAGTCAAAAGATGAAGAGCCTTCTAGTAAAGACAAGGAACCAGCCGATGAAAATAGTAGTGATGAAGATAAAGAAGATGTTCCAATCTCAAAAGATTCTAATAAGGCTTTAATTTTGGTAGCTATAATAGCCGTAGCAGGAGGAATAATTTTATTATCAAAATTGGCTGAGAAAAAATTAAAATCACAAGGATAGGTATGATATTCCTTGTTCTATTAAGCTCGAAGGAAAAATTATGTTAATATCCTTCGAGTTTTCTTTGTGATAAATTAAGTAAACTAGAGGGAGAAACAAGTATTTTTTTACTTATTGAAATAAATAATGCGAATATAGTAGAATATATGGGAAGGCGGTGTTGAAATAATGAAAAAAATAATGGTGAGAGTATTAGTGGCCATATTAATAGTACTTTCGATTATTGGTATAGCAGGCTTTGCTGCATATAAAAAGATTAACAAGACAGAAGTAGTAGATTTAAACATGAATGAAGAAGAGTTAAATGTATCACAAGAAACTGCACAAAAGAGTAAGGAGAAAAAGATAACTAACATACTTCTTTTAGGTGTAGATAAAGATGAAAATGCATCAGATGCAATTATGGTTTTATCAATAGATGAAAATAATAAAAATGCAAAATTAACCTCATTAATGAGAGATATGTATGTGAATTTTGGAGAAGGAAAAGCTAATAAAATAAACTATGCATATCATTATGGAGGAGTACCTCTATCAATATCCACAATAAATGAAATTTTCAATCTTGATATAACAAAATATGCAAAGGTTGATTTTAATGGATTTATGAACATTGTTGATTCATTAGGAGGTTATGAAGTAGATATAACAGAAGCAGAAAGAAAAGAAATTAATTATAAGCTTGGTTATGAGGGCGTAAAAACAGCAGGAAAAGTTAAGCTTACTGGTGAACAAACAGCTGCTTATGCAAGAATAAGACGTATAGATAGCGATTATCAAAGAACAGAAAGACAAAGAGAAATAATGTTTGATATTCTAAATAAGATAAAGGCTAGACCAGTTTCAGAATATCCAGATCTTATAGCTAAGTTATCTTCTAATGTTGAAACTAATTTATCAACAATGGAAGCTTTAGAACTAGGTAATTATCTTGTTGGCGTAGGAAATAATGATATAGAACAATTTAGACTTCCTATAGACGGAACAGCTACAGATTTTACAAGTGGTGTATATCACTTAAACTGGGATAAGGAAAAGAACCTTACTGCTTTACATGAATTTATTTATGGAGAGTAAGAATTTAAATAAGATGCAATTTGAGATTGCATCTTATTTTTATGTCTAAAGCGTAACTATTTTTTTGTTATAAGAAATTAAAAATCTTTCTATAAGGGTGCTTTAATAAATAAATGTTGCTAAAGTTTAGAAAGTTATATTCATGTCAATAATCTATCTGAGGTGACTAGAAATGATTAAGATGGATATTGATTATAATGAATTAAAAGAACATGCTAATTCTCTATTAAAGAAGGATATTTATACAAAAAGAAAAATGGATGTATGTCCACATTGTAAATCAAACATGTACATAAAGTATGGAAAGTTTAATGGAATTCAACGTTTTAGATGTAAAGAATGCAAAAAAACTTTTTCCTTAGTAACTAATTCTGTTTGGAGTTATTCTAAAAAGAAACCATCTGAATGGTTTAAGTTTTGTGAGCTTATTTTGGAGAAAAAAGTATTAAGAGAGTGTGCAAAGATTTTAAATATAAATATTAATACAGCCTTTGCATGGAGACACAAGGTTTTAGAAGCTCTTAGAAAAATTCAAAATGAGACCATATTAAAAGGCAATATTCATATGACTAAAACTTCTGTGAAAGAGAATTTTAAAGGAAATAAAAAAATAGAAACAGATAGAAGGGAAAAGATAATAGTTGTATCTGCAAATGGTGATATGGATACAATGCTTTCAATTCCACTATGCAGGAGAGTATGGAATTTTAAGGAATTTGAGCTAAAGGTTGTACCTAGAATTAGCGAAGGCTCTAATATTATACCTTATGTGGATAGGTATATATATTTGGCTGCTAAGAAATATGGGGCAGATCCAGATAAGGATATACCGGCTGATAATGAGCTTATGAAAAATTTTAGACTTATTTATAAAAATTGGTTTAAAAAATTTAATGGTGTTGCAACTAAATATCTGGTACACTATCTTTCTTGGTTTGTAATGTTCTGCAGAGAAAAAATATTTAATGATATAGAATTTTTATATGAATTAATCTAAGAGGTAAGGTGGTAATTCTATTTTTTATGATTTATATACTACGTAAATTACAACAACATTTATTTATGAAAGACCACTATATATGAAAAGTCAATTTCTATTGAATATTATTTTGCAAATTAAAAAAGAAAGCATAAGATTTTGGATATCCTATGCTTTAAGTTTTTATAGTACAAATTTTTCAATTGCCTTTGCTACTCCAGAGTTTTCATTTGTATCTGTTATATAATCAGCATTTTCTTTTACTAAATCTGAACCATTTCCCATTGCAACTCCTAGACCAGCATAAGTTATCATAGAAAGATCATTTTCGTTGTCTCCAAAGCATATGACTTCTTTTTGATCTATATTTAATATAGAAGCTAATTCTTTAACAGCCCTTCCTTTTGAAACACCCTTTTTCATTATTTCAAAGTTATTAGGACCAGAGCTTACAACTTCAAAGGAACCTAAAGATTTAATTTCTTCTTTAACTCTAAATAAATTCTTGTGATTGTTTACATCGTTTTCAATGCAGATAACTTTTGAGATATGGCCATCATACTTTTTAAATGCTGATTCAATATCTTTTCCAATACAAAATTGTATTTTGTTATTTAAAGCTAGAACTTTATTATTTGCTATGTAAGGATGATTTTTTGGAAGAGGTTTTTCTGAAATGGCAGCATTATATGTATAGAAAATTGAAGATAGGTTATTTCTTTTCAATATATCATGAATTTCCAATATTTCAGAGTTTGTAAAGTTAGATGAAAAAATACATTTATCATTATCTGGCTCTCGAATATAAGCTCCATTTGAAGCGATTATAGGTACCTTGAAGCCTAAAAGGTCAGAATAAGCTTTGGCAGATGCAAATATTCTTCCTGTTGTAAGAGCAATAGTAATACCTTTGTCATAAGCTGCCTTAAGAGCAGTTTTATTTTCAGCAGTTATTTCATGATTATTATTAAGTAAAGTACCATCCATGTCAGTACAAATTAATTTATATTTCATACTTTTTTCCTCCTTAAGTGATATAATATTGTTGTTACATTAAAATTTGTTTTTATATATTTTATTGTAGCACAGGAGTGTAAATTATTATGTAAATTTTATAAAGGAAAGAAGGAAAATGAAAAAAGTAATCAGTATTATGCTGTGTGTACTTTGGATGGGGTTTATATTTTATAATTCCTCTCAGAGTGGAACAGCTTCCAACAATTTTACGAATAAGATAGTTGATAAAATAATTAATGTCTCTGAAAAGGTTCAGGAAAAAGGCACTGATAATGTAAAGGTATATGCATCACCTGAAAGTTCAAATAATTCAAATGTTAGTTTAAAGTCTCTTTCATCTGATACATTAGTTGGTTCTATAAAAAGCAGCATAAAGACTAAAGATAAGACTGCATTAAATGTAGAATTAAGAAAAATAGGACATGCTCTTGAATTTTTAGTTTTGGCAGTATTACTTTGTAATGTATTTTTTACATTTGGCTTCCAAGGTTCTAGAGTAATAATATATATATTATTTATTGTTTTATTTTATGCAGTGACAGATGAGTTCCATCAAATATATGTTGTTGGAAGAGGATCTAGTGTGAGAGATGTTTTAATTGACTTTTTCGGAGGAATTTTAGGGCTAATTGGATATTATGTTACGTACTATTCTGTGAAAAAAATAAGAAAAACTAAATAAAAATGTTTATATAATCCTATAATCTTCATATAAATAATAGAAATTAAATACTAAATGTATAGGGGGACTCTATATGGCAGTTTTAATTACAGGAGGATTGGGTTATATAGGAAGTCATACAGCTGTTGAATTATTAAATAAAGGAAGAGATATTGTAATAATTGATGATTTATATAATAGTAAGATAGTTGTAAAAAACAGAATAGAAGAGATAACAGGTAGAGAGGTTAAATTTTATAATATAGATTTATTAGATATTGAAAAAGTGGAAAAAGTGTTCCAAGAAAATTATATAGATTCAGTTATACACTTTGCAGCTTATAAGGCAGTGGGTGAATCTACACGTGAACCATTAAAATATTATTATAATAATATGACAAGTATGTTTAGTGTTTTAAAAACTATGAAAAAGTATAAGGTAAATGATTTTATATTTAGTTCATCTGCAACAGTTTATGGTATGAATAATATTATGCCTGTTAAAGAATATTTTCCATTATCAGTTACTAATCCATATGGTAGAACTAAGCTTATGGGTGAAGAGGTGCTTAGAGATTTATATAATTCAGATAATTCTTGGAATATCGGTATACTTAGATATTTTAATCCAGTAGGAGCACATGAAAGTGGACTCATAGGTGAAGATCCAAATGGAATTCCAAGTAATATAATGCCATATATAAGTAAAGTTGCAGTAGGAGAACTTAAGGTTGTAAGCGTATTTGGAGATGATTATGACACTCCAGATGGAACTGGTGTAAGAGATTATATTCATGTTGTGGATATAGCAAAAGGACATATAGCTGTTCTTGATAAGCTTAAGAAAAAACCAGGACTTGTAACTTATAATCTTGGAACAGGTAAAGGATACAGTGTATTAGAACTTATAAGAGCCTTTTCAAAGGCTTCAGGAATAGATATACCTTACAAAATAGTTGGAAGACGTGAAGGGGATGTAGCTAAGTGTTATTCAGATCCTAATAAGGCTAATAAAGAGCTTGGATGGTTTGCAAAAAAAGTCATAGAAGAGATGTGTAAAGACTCTTGGAATTGGCAAAAAAATAATCCAAAAGGATATATCTAATATATTTGACAATAACTAATATTAATAATAATATTAATAAGAATGAGAAACTATATAAATATGTAAAAAAGTTTATATATTAAGATGTAAGGAGAGCGAAGAAAGATGGGAAACTTTAATTTTATTGAAACAAAGATTAAAGACGTATATATTATAGAACCAAAAGTATTTGGTGATAATAGAGGATACTTTATGGAAACTTATAACAAGGAACAATTTGATGAAGCAGGACTTACAATGACATTTGTTCAAGATAATGAATCTAAGTCAAGCAAAGGTGTTTTAAGAGGACTTCATTTCCAAACTCAACATACTCAAGGAAAGCTTGTTAGAGTTACAGAAGGTAAAGTTTTTGACGTAGCAGTAGATTTAAGAAAAGGTTCTCCAACTTATGGTGAGTGGGAAGGTGTTATTCTTAGCGATGAAAATAAGAGACAATTCTACATACCAGAAGGGTTTGCACATGGATTTTTAGTATTATCTGATAAGGCAGTATTTAATTATAAATGTACTGACTTCTACGATCCAGAACATGATGGAGGAGTTATGTGGAATGACCCTGATATTGGAATAGAATGGCCATTAGAAGGAATAGATGAAATATTATTATCAGAAAAAGATAAGAATCACAAAGGTTTAAAGGAATTAAATGTTCCATTTGAATATAAATAAAGGAGATTATATTTTATGAAAACATATTTAGTAACAGGCGGAGCTGGCTTTATAGGCTCAAACTTTGTTTTATACATGCTAAACAAATATAACGATGTAAAGATAGTTAACCTTGATGCATTAACTTATGCAGGTAACTTAGAAAATTTAAAAGATGTAGAAGGAAATCCAAATCACGTATTTGTTCAAGGTAATATATGCGATCATGATTTAGTTACAAAATTATTCAAGGAACATAACTTTGATTATGTAGTAAACTTTGCTGCAGAATCACATGTTGATAGAAGTATAAGAGAACCTGAAATATTTGCTAAGACAAATGTTATGGGAACTGTTAACCTTTTAAACTGTGCAAAAGATGCATGGTATACAGAAGAAAACGGATGGAGAGAAGGTGTTAAGTACCTTCAAGTTTCAACTGATGAAGTTTATGGTTCATTAGGAGAAACAGGATACTTTATGGAAACTACTCCACTAGATCCTCATAGTCCATACTCAGCAAGTAAGGCATCATCAGACTTTATGGTAAAGGCATATGGAGATACTTTCAAAATGCCAATTAACATAACAAGATGTTCAAATAACTATGGTCCTTACCAATTCCCAGAAAAATTAATACCATTATTAATAAACAACTGTTTAGCTCATAGAGATTTACCAGTTTATGGTGATGGATTAAACGTAAGAGACTGGTTATTTGTTGAAGACCACTGTAAGGCAATAGATATGGTTGTAAGACAAGGTGTTCTTGGTGAAGTTTACAATGTTGGTGGACACAACGAAAGAACTAATATTCAAATAGTTAAGAAAGTTATATCATATATAAATGAAAATGTAGATAAGGAAGTTACTGAAAACTTAATTAAATACGTAGAAGACAGAAAAGGTCATGATAGAAGATATGGTATAGCACCAGATAAGATAAAGGCAGATTTAGGATGGTATCCAGAAACTACTTTTGAAGTTGGTATAGAAAAGACTATAAAATGGTACTTAGATCACAAAGAATGGATGGAAAATGTAACATCAGGTGATTATCAAAAGTACTATGACAAAATGTACAAATAAAAATAGTTAAATAGATTTTTGATTAAAAATGTTATGACTGTGTAATATTTATATATAGCACAGCCATAACATTTTATAAGGATATAGGAGAAAATTATATATGGGAGTTTCAGTAGTAATCCCTAATTATAATGGGAAGAAGTTTTTAGAAGCTTGTATAAATAGTCTTATTAATCAAACTTTACAGCCACAAGAAATTATTATAGTTGATAATGCTTCTAAGGATGGAAGTATAGAATATATAGAAGATAATTTTAAAGATAAGGTCACTTTAATATGTTTAGACAAAAATTATGGATTTAGTAAGGCAGTAAATGAAGGAATAAAGAGAAGCAAATCAGAATTTACTGTTCTATTAAACAATGATACTGAACAGGATGAAAGATGGCTTGAAGAATTAGTAAAGTGCATAAAAAAGGATGAGAAAATTTTCTCATGCTGTAGTCAAATGCTAAGATTTACTGAAAGAGATATTATCGATGATGCTGGTGATGAATATACAATAATGGGATGGGGAAATAAAATAGGAGATGGTAAACCTGCTTCAGAGTATGATGAAGATAGGGAAGTTTTTTCTTCATGTGCAGGAGCTGCTATCTATAGAACCAAGATATTTGAAGAGATTGGATTATTCGATGAAGATTTTTTTGCTTATTTAGAAGATATGGATATATCTTTAAGAGCTAGAGTGTATGGATATAAGAATTATTATGCTTCAAAAGCAAAAGTATATCATATAGGAAGTGCTACAAGCGGCAGTAGACATAATTCTTTCAAAGTTAAGCTTGCAGCTAGAAATAATATATATTTGATTTACAAAAACATGCCTAATCTCCAAATTGTAATTAATTTTATCTTTATTTTTATGGGGATAATTATTAAGTGGGTATATTTCTGCTTAAAAGGCTTTGGTAGAGATTATATAAAAGGTGTTTTTGAAGGTTTAAGAAATAAGAAAAAAATAAACAGAATAAAATTAAAAAACAATCTGTTTAATTATATAGATATAGAGAAAAAAATATTAAAAAACACATTAAACCTTTTAAAGTGAGGGTAGAATATGATAAAGCAGAATCAGAAATTAATTAATAATGCAATTGTCTTGCTAGATGCAGTTGTTATGGTATTTTCATTTCTATTAACATGGTATATCAGAATTCACAGTGGAATTATGAATATAGAAGGGGGATTATTAAGCTTTAGAGCTTACTTAATTCCAGTTATAATTATGATTCCAGTGTATATTTTACTATACAATTTTAAGAGATTATACAATACAGAAAGAACTGTTTTTATTAGTAATGAAATTGTTAATATTATTACTGCTAATGTATTAGGAATATTGGTGTTTACTGGACTTTTATTCTTAACAAAGCAGATAGATTATTCAAGAGCTGTTCTTATTATATTCTTTTTTGTATGCACAATTTTTACAAGCATAGAAAGAATAATAATTAGAACCTTTATGAGAAGAGCCAGAAAAAAAGGCTTAAATGTAAAGTACACAGTTTTTGTTGGATATAGTGAAGGAACAGATAAATTCTTTAAACTAATTAAGGAAAATAAGCATTGGGGATATAACGTCCTTGGAATATTTGATGACTCTAATACAAAGCTAGAGGGAATGGCGTACTTAGGAAATTTGTCTGAATTAGATGAATATTTAAGTGAAAATAGGGATGTAGATGAAATAATTATTACCCTGGAAATGAGAGAATACGACAAAATTAAAAATATAATTGCTATATGCGAAAAACTTGGTGTAAGAGCTCAGATAATACCAGGATATTATAAGTATCTTCCTGCTAAACCTTATGTGGAAGAGATTGGTGGTATGCCATTAATTAATATGAGATATATACCTTTAGATAATATATTAAATAGATTTATCAAAAGAAGTATAGACATAATAGGATCATTAATAGCTATAATTATTTTCTCACCAATAATGTTAATAGTTGCTGTACTTGTTAAAACAACATCTAAGGGACCATTAATATTTAAACAGGAAAGAGTGGGACTTAATAGAAAACCATTTACAATGTATAAGTTTAGAAGTATGAGAGTTCAAGATCCAAATGAAGAAAAGAAGGATTGGACTGTAAAGAATGATCCAAGAAAGACCAAGATTGGTACATTCATTAGAAAAACTAGTATAGATGAATTACCTCAATTTTTTAATGTATTAAAAGGTGATATGAGTCTTATAGGACCAAGACCAGAAAGACCTTATTATGTAGAAAAGTTTAAAGATGAAATACCTAAATATATGGTAAAACATCAAGTAAGACCAGGAATCACAGGATGGGCTCAAGTTAATGGTTGGAGAGGCGATACTTCAATAGAAAAGAGAATTGAATGTGATATCTATTATATAGAAAACTGGAGTTTAACATTAGATATAAAAATTATATTTTTAACATTTTTTAATGGTTTTATTAACAGTAATGCATATTAATGGAAAGGAAGAAAAAGAATGAACAAAGGCTCTAAGAAGAAGTTAGTTGTTTTATTAGGTACATGTATATTTACAGCTTTACTTTTTGGATTATTTACAAGATATTATAATGATAGACCTAAGGATGTTTTATTCTCTTTTGATGTTCAATCAGATAGCGTAGAACAATGTCAAGTATATTATGATATAAATGGAGATGAGCAGTGGACAGAAAATAATTCTGATAAACAAATATACTCCGAGGTTGGTCAAAACGTAACACTTCAATTTAATATTCCTGAAAATACTAAAAATATTAGAATAGACCTAGGAGATTCTCCTGCAGAGTTTAAATTAAGTGATTTGAAATTTTCAAGAAGTACAACTTATAAATTAAGCACTGAAGAATTTGAAACTTTAAAAGGAAATATTAATGATTCAGAAATAAGTGTTAATAATGGAACTATAGAAGTTACTACCCTTGGAACAGATTCATATTTTGGATTAGAAGATATTCAAGATATAGCTTCAAGTGTATCTTCAAAACCATCATATATTAATATAATTATTGCAATATTATCTTTAGTTTGTGGTTTCATAGCAGCAAATGCACTTAGAGAAACTAAGAACTCATATAAGCTTATAAAATTATCAGGTGAAAATACAAAGCTTATAAGATCTCTTTCAAAGAATGACTTTAGAAATAAGTTTGCATCTTCTTACTTAGGAACAATATGGGGATTTATAAGTCCATTAATTACTATAGCAGTATATTGGTTTGTATTTTCAGTAGGTTTTAGAAGTGGAGATGTTGGAACCACACCTTATGCATTATGGTTTATTGCAGGAATAGTTCCTTGGTTCTTTTTCCAAGATGCACTTCCAAGTACAAGTAATGTATTTTTAGAATATAGCTATTTAGTAAAAAAAGTAGTTTTTAAAATAGAAATATTACCATCAGTAAAGATTATTTCAAGTTTATTCGTACATTTATTCTTTATAGTATTTGTTGCGGTAATTGCGTCTATATATGGTTATTATCCAGATGCATATAGCTTACAATTTATTTATTATTCCTTTGCAATGGTGGTGCTTGTTTATGGATTATCTTTATTTACATCTTCAATACTTCTTTTCTTTAGAGATTTAAATCAGATAATTGGTATAGTACTTAACATTGGCTTCTGGGCAACTCCAATAGGATGGCAGTTAACTATGATACCAGAAAAATATAGAGTAATATTTAAATTAAATCCAATGTACTACATAGTTACAGGTTACAGAGATTCCTTTATAGATAAAATAGGTATATGGCAAAGACCATATGAAGCTATTTATTTCTGGGTATTCTGTTTACTTTTAATACTAATAGGTACGAAAATATTTAATAGACTTAAACCACATTTTTCAGATGTTATATAGAGTGAGGTAAGTATATGAGTGAAGTAATGATAGAAATTAAGGATTTAGTCAAAAAATATAATATTTATGACGATCCTATGGATAGATTAAAGGAAACTTTATCATTAACAGGGAAAAGTTATCATAGAGAATTCGTAGCGTTAGATGGATTAACATTTAATGTTGAAAAAGGTGATGCAATTGGGATTCTTGGTAAAAATGGTTCGGGAAAATCTACTTTATTAAAGATGGTTACAGGAGTATTAACTCCTACATCTGGAACACTTAAGGTTAATGGAAAAATAGCAGCCATATTAGAGCTTGGGGCAGGTTTCAATATGGAGTATACAGGAAGAGAAAATATTTACCTTAATGGTACAATGATGGGCTACACTAAGGAAGAAATGGATGAAAGAGTAGAGGGAATAATTGAATTTGCTGATATTGGCGAATTTATAGAACAACCAGTTAAGATTTATTCAAGTGGTATGTTTACAAGATTGGCTTTTGCTGTTGCTATAAATGTAGATCCAGACATATTAATAGTTGATGAAGCTTTAGCAGTAGGAGATACTAGATTCCAGATTAAATGTATAAATAAAATGAAGGATTTAAAAGAATCAGGAACTACAATTCTTTTCGTTTCCCATGCAACAGAGCAGGTTAAGAGATTCTGTAATAAAGCTATATGGCTTAAAGATGGAAAGATAAAGAATATGGGGGAATCAAGCGAAATTGTTGACCTTTATGAAGATTTCATGAAGTATGGAACTACAGATAATCAAGCAGATGTTAGATTGAAAGAAAAGCAGCAGGAAGAAGAAAAAGAAGAAGAAAAGCAAGAAGGATTAAGGGAATTTAGAGTTCCTAATAATGAGGATATATTAGCTTCTATAGCTGAAGTTAAGATTTCTAAGGAAAAGATGAAAACTTTTGAAGATTTAGAAGTTGAGATTACTTATGATATTTATAAAGAAGACATAGATGGTTTTTTATTAGGGGCAGCTATATATACACCTAACAGAGAATATATATTTGGACCAAATACATTCTTAGATAAATCAAAGGTTCCAAATACATTTGGAAGACATAAGGTAATCTATAAAATACCAAAAATGAACTTGCTTGGAGGAGTTTACACTATTGATGTTGGTATATTTACTCATGAAAGTATTGTTCAGTTAGATTATAAACAGGCAGTTTGTGAATTTACAATTCAAAATAAATATATATCGGAAGGTAAATTCTACATGGATCATGAGTGGAATGTAATAGAATAATAGAGTGAGGTAGGGTGAAAACTTTTGAAAAAGATAAGATATTTTATAGATAGTATCGAAAAGGAAGAAGAGGAAGTAGTAATTAGTGGCTGGGCCTATGCAGATGGAGAACCAAAGGTTAAAATTGAAGTATTAAATGTACCAGACTACAAAATTGAAACGGTAGAGAGAATTGATATATTTGAAAAATTTGATCAACAAGAAGAAGCATTAGAAACAGGATTTAAAATTAGAATTCCTGAAACTAAAAAGAAATTTTCAATAGTATTTAAGGTGAAAGATGATACTATAGTTTATAAAACAAGCTATAAGAGATTTCAAAGAGGTGATGATGTTCGAAAGTTTAGAGGTTTATTAGGAAAAATAAGAAGTATTCTTCATCTTTTAAATCCATATAACATAATAAAGGTTATTAAGTTTATTCATTATTATGGATTTTCTGAAACATTCTATAAGATAAAAGGAAAGCTTAGAATGTCAGCGTTTGCTCCAGGAATAGGTTATGATGAATGGTTTAGAGATAACTGCGCTAAAGAAGTAGAACTTGAAGAGCAAAGAAATCATAAGTTTGAATATAAACCTAAAATAAGTATTGTAGTACCAACTTATAATACTAAAGAAAGTTTCTTGGTGGATATGATTGAATCAGTAGTAAATCAAACATATTCAAATTGGGAATTATGTATAGCAGATGGTGCAAGTTCTAATAAAGACACTATAAGAGTCTTAGAAGATTATGAAAAGAAATATGAAAATATTAAGGTTAAATATCTAAAGAAAAATTATATGATATCAGATAATACTAATGAAGCTTTAGAACTTGCTACAGGAGAATATATCGGACTTTTCGATCATGATGATTTATTAACTCCTGATGCATTATTTGAAGTAGTATCAGAGTTAAATGAAGATAGAAGTATAGATTTTATGTATTCTGATGAAGATAAGACTGATGAGAATGAAAGTGAATACTTTGATCCAAACTTTAAACCAGATTGGTCCCCTGATACATTAACAAGTTATAACTATATAACACACTTTACCGTATTTTCAAAGAAGCTATTAGATCAGGTTGGAGAATTTAATAGTGAGTTTGATGGAAGCCAAGATTATGATTTATTCTTAAGATTAACAGAAAAAGCTAAAAACATACATCATATATCAAAGATATTATATCATTGGAGAGTTCATAAGAATTCTACAGCCAGCGGAATTGGAGCTAAAACTTATTGTATGGATGCAGCTAAGGGAGCTCTTCAAGCACACTTAGATAGAATTGGCGAAGAAGGAACAGTAAAGGATGGTAAGTATCTAGGCTCATATAAAGTTGAGTATAAGATAAAAGGAAATCCAAAGGTTTCTATAATAATTCCAAATAAAGATGAAGTACCTACTCTTAAAAAATGTTTAAACTCTATTTTTAGAAAAACTACTTATGATAACTATGAAATTATTATAGTTGAAAATAATAGTACTGATAAAAAGACTTTTGAATATTATGATGAAATTTCAAAGAGAGATAACGTAAAAGTTTTAAGATGGAAAGATGAATTTAACTATTCTGCAATTAACAACTTTGGTGTTAAAGAAGCAGAAGGTGAATATATAATTCTTTTAAATAATGATGTTGAAATAATAAGTCGTAGATGGATTGAAGAAATGCTTATGCATGCTCAAAGAAAGCAAGTTGGTATAGTTGGTGTTAAATTATACTATCCAGATGAAACAGTTCAACATGCAGGAGTAATCTTAGGTATAGGAAGTGTTGCAGGACATTCACATAAATACTTCCATAGAGATGAAATGGGATTTGTAGGAAGATTAAAGATAACTCAAAACTTAAGTGCTGTTACAGCAGCATGTTTAATGGTTAGAAAAGATGTATTTAATGAAGTTAATGGATTAGATGAAAAGTTCAAAGTTGCATTTAATGATGTTGACTTCTGTATGAAGGTAAGAGAAAAAGGATATTTAGTTATCTTCACTCCTTACGTTGAATTATATCACTATGAATCTAAGTCAAGAGGTGCTGAAGATTCTCCTGAAAAGATAGAAAGATTTAATGGGGAAATAAAGAGATTTGAAGATAAATGGGGTCTATGGATTAGAGATCCTTATTATAATGAAAATCTTACTCTTTTAAGAGAAGACTTTTCATTAAGAGAAAAGAATGAAGTTCATAAATAGCTTGGAGTGATAAAATGAGTATATCAATAATATGTCCTTTATATAATGGAGAAAAATATATTAAGAATATGAATAAAAATCTTATGTCTCAAAAAATAGATGATAAAGTGGAAATAACATATATACTCACAAAAACTAGTGACAATAGTGAAGAGATATTAAAAGAGATAAATGCTGATTATAAAATTATAGATGCACAAGATTTTTCACATAGTTTAACAAGAGAAAAAGCTGCTTATGAAGCAAAAGGAGAAATTATAGTATTTATTACTCAGGATGTAATTATTGAAGATAATACTTGGTTATATAACTTAACAAAAGATATTAAAAGCGGTACAGTTGATGCCGCTTTTTCAAAACAAATTTGTACTAATAAAACTATAGAACGATATACTAGAATGAAAAATTATCCTGATGAAAGCAGAATAGCATCTAAAGATACTATAAAAGAACTTGGGATAATGTCATATTTTTATTCAGATGCTTCATCAGCCATAAGGAAAGAAGCTTTTGTAAAATTAAATGGTTACGATAACAAGGATTTATTAACTAATGAAGATATGTATATAGCATACAAGTTAATTAATAATGGATATAAGATTAAGTATTGTGCTGATTCAAAGGTTATTCATTCACATAAGTATAGTTATAAATCTTTATTTAAGAGATATTTTGACCAAGGTGTTTTCTTGAAACAACATTCATATATAAAGGATAGTGGGGCAACGGGTGGAGCTATAGCATTAGTAAAATTTGTATTAAATAAATCGCTTAAAGAAGGGAATTTTAAAGCTGTTTTAGATATAATACCTAACTTTGGAGTTAGACTTATTGCAAATAAATTTGGAAGTAGGTATGAAAGTTTATCCAGAAATAAAATTCTAAAGTATACTTCGAATAAGAACTATTGGATTAGGAATAAATAAGGAGATAGTAATGAGGGAAAAATTAAAAAAAGCAGGATTGTTTTTAATACCATTGATAATTTTAGTATTGACAGTTTACTGCACGCAAAAGGGAAATAAAATAGATGTCTTTCAGTATATGTTAGTGTCTGCAATGTATTCAATAATATATTTCTTGTTACAAAAAAGAGTAAAATATTTAGATTTGATACATAAATACAGGTATGTAATAGCAACGATATTATTTATTTTTTTAGTAGCTTTTAAATTTCATGGTTCATCAATAGCAATGTGGGATAAATATTATAGAGATTATGGTGATAGTGAAGTTAAGACAATGTATACTGGTGAAGCAAGAGCTATAAGATCTGATGAGTGGTTAGTTCAAACTCCGCTATATTTATCTCAGCTTACAAAAGAAGATAAGCTTAGTAGAATAAATGAAAATATAAGGTCAGATGGACAAGATATGGTACTTGCTTCTTATTCTCCTGTGAAAGATATAACTATTTTAGGAAAGCCTTTTTCATGGGGATTTTTATTTTTAGGTAAAGAAAGAGCATTTTCATGGTATTGGAATTTTAAACTTATAAGTTTATTCATGCTTTCATATGAAATTGCACTTATATTAACTAAAAGAAATAAAAAAATATCATTATTTGGAGCATGTTTAATTGCTTATGCACCAGCATGTCAATGGTGGTTCAGTACTTTTGTATTAGATTTAATTATATTTGCACAGGCAATGATGGTTGCAGTTTATAATTATTTGAAATATAACAAATATAAATATAAACTTCTTAACTTGCTTATGTTTACAATTGCAGGAACAGGCTTTGTATTATCATTATATCCAGCAACGCAAGTTCCTTTAGGATATTTAATTGCAATATTTTGTATATTCTTATTAGTACAAAATAGAGAAAAAATAAAGTTAAAAGATATTATTCTTATAGGAGTATCTTTTGCAGTTATCTTAAGTATAGGAGGATATTTCTTATACACAGTTAAAGATTCTATTGTAATGATGATGAGTACGGTTTATCCTGGACAGAGAACTGAAGTTGGAGGGAATTTTGATTTTAAATTACTTTCAAGTTATATATTTAATTGGCTTATGCCTTATAGAGAAGTTGGATTTTCTAATTCTTCGGAATTAAGTAGTTTTATTAGTCTGCTTCCTTTAACTTTAATAATGTTTTTCTTTAGAGATAAGAAGAAAGACAATAATTTATTAAAAATATGTATGTTTGTATATATTTTGATATTGTTATCTTACATGATTATTGGATATCCTGTTATATTAGCAAAAATAACTTTATTCTCATTTATTCCCGCTGGAAGAGCAGCAATTATATTAGGACTTACAAGTTCTTATTTATTCTTAATGCTTGTTACAGACTTAGTAGAATCTAAAAAAATTAATAATTTAACAGCAGTAATTATAACAGTAGCAGTTATATTATTTATGTTTATACCTCAATATCATACAGATGTTCAATATTATATGTGTAAAAGTGGGATAATAACCGCGGGATTGATATTTACAGCTATTACGTATTTCTCTTTAAAAGGATATGTAAATCAACTTGTAAGCTTTGGAATAATTTTTGTTTTAATTGGAGGATTTTCAATTAATCCAATAGCAAGAACATTAGCACCTATATATGATAAGGAAGTAAGTAAGGCTATAGTAAGTATTAATGAAGAAGATAAAGGTAAATGGGTTTGTTTAGATAATATAGTAGGAGGTAACCTATTATACGCTCTTGGTGTTCAATCATTTAATGGTGTTCAATATTATCCTGATTTGAATATGTGGAATAAATTAGATGAAAATGAACAATATGAAGATGTATATAATAGATATGCTCATGTTGTTGTTAAAATAACAAATGAGGATACTTCTTTTAAATTAAATCAAGCAGATGTAGTTGAAGTAGACTTAAGTACTAAAGATATAGGAAAAGCAGGAATTAAGTATTTAATTAGTCAAAATAATTTACAAAGCTTTAATAGTGAGAAAACTATTTTTAAAGAACTATACCATAACACTATTGATAATGTATATATTTATGAATATGTTGGTTAAGTATAGTAGTAGGAGGAGAGTATAAAATGACAGGATCAGTTCCTTTTTCAATATTGTATTTTATTTCGTGTATTATAATTCTTTCAGGTTTTTACTTGCTAAAGAAAAGCGAAAAAGTACTGAATGGAGTTACTTGGTTAGCCATAACTTTTATAACCTTTATGTGTTACAATGCATCAGTGGCTGCAATAATTAATTTAGTATCAATAAAAGTAAATATAGTATCCTTCTCGGTAATTAATATATTACTTGGATGTTATATGTTATATAGAGTTATAAAACAAAAACAGAAACAAAGTTATGAATATAAAAAGTTTGATATATTTGCTATGGTTGCGATAATTGCTGTAGTAGTAGTAATTGCGTTAAAAAGATATGGGATTACATTACAATTAAACTATGATACAAGTGATCCATCAGTTCACATGCAGTATGCTATGAATGTTGTAAATAATCAAAGAGTAGCAGATATGTTATTTGCACCATTAAATAATGCACTATTCATAGAACTTTTGTCACCATTATTTGTACCACTTAAATATTATAAAATATTTATAATTGCAGATATTTTAATGCTTATGTTATCAGGTATGATATTCTATGCGTTAATAGAAAAGTTTATGGAAGATAATTTCTTAAAGTGTGCAGGACTTTTAACAGCTATTTTATATATGATTGGTTATCCATTAAACAATATGTTATGGGGATTTGTATATTTAGGTATGGGGGTATCTGTAATTGCTTATATGATTTTCTCAGTGGATAACTATATAAAAGATGAATTAAATAAAGTAATTAATATTATTATGATTGCTATGGCATCATGCTCAATATTCTTATGCTATGCATTATTTATGCCAGTAGTATATTTAGGAACATTTATATGTTTATCATTATATTTCTTTAAGAAGAAAGAGCTTTTTACCTTTAAGACTATAGGAAGATATATACTTATATATCTTATTCCTATTATTCTAGGATTTATATATATGTATTTTGGAGTATTTTCCGATGGTGTTACTCCAGAATCTGCAATAGCTAATGAAGGAATTATTTATAGAGATTTATATACAAGTTTAGTATTTATGCTTCCTTTAGCTATATATGGAGTATGCAAAGTTATTAAAAGACGTGAAAATAATTCTACAATTTTCATACTTCCAGCTCTTATTATATTTATGCTTGGTTTACTAATTGTAGGCTTAAATACAGGTAAGGCTTCATCATATTATTATTATAAAAACTACTATTTATTATGGTTTTTATTAATGTATATGTTTTTCTATGGAGTGCATATACTTTCAAAGGTAGATAAAACTATAATAGTAGCTGGTTTTTCAGTATTTGCAGCCTTTGGACTTATGATTTATTTCAATGTAGAAGGCATTATATATGCAAAGAATGCTATTTTTTGGGCAGAACCTAAAGCTCAAGTTTATGCAGGAGTTTATGGATATAATTATGGACAGTTTAGTAAGCCAAGACGTTTTGTAGGTGTGGAACGACATGATTTATATAAGTTTGTTGTAGATAACTATGTTTCAAAGGGAGATTATGTTCCAGCACTTGGTGAAGGAGAAGAAATATACTGGTATGAATCTATTACAAATCAACGTGAATCAGAATTATATGAATGGAAAGTAGGAGAAAAAGAATGCTTAGATATAATAAAGAATGATAGCAATATTTCTTATGTTACAGTATTCTATTCAAGTACTACTTATGCAGATAATGTAGGGTATTTTGAAAGTTTAGAAAAAGTATATGGAAATAGTGTTGGTTTTGTGTGTAAAGTAAAATAGAATTAGTATATAATTTATGATATAATTTTTATGTTAAAAAAAAGAAAAAAGAGGGTGGCATTTTGAAAGGTATTATATTAGCTGGTGGATCTGGAACTAGATTATATCCAGTAACAAAAGCAATGTCAAAGCAAATGGTTCCTATATATGATAAACCAATGATTTATTATCCAATGTCAGTATTGATGTTGGCAGGAATTAGAGATATATTGATTATATCAACTCCAAGAGATATAGTTAATTTTAAGGAATTATTTAAAGATGGAAGCGAATTAGGATTAAATATAGAATATGCAGTGCAAGAAAGTCCAAATGGATTAGCTGAAGCATTCATAATAGGTGAAGAATTTATAGGAAATGATTCTGTAGCAATGATATTAGGAGATAATATATTCTACGGACAAAGCTTTTCACAAACATTAAAGAGAGCATCAGAACTTGATGGAGGAGCATATGTATTTGGATATTATGTTCAAAATCCAAAGGCATTTGGTGTAGTTGAGTTTGATGAAAATGGAAAGGTTATCTCATTAGAAGAAAAACCAGAAGAACCAAAATCAAAATATGCAGTTCCAGGTTTATACTTCTATGATAATACTGTTGTTGAAAAGGCTAAATCATTAAAGCCATCGCCAAGAGGAGAATTAGAAATAACAGATTTAAATAAGTTATATATGGAAGAAGGATCATTAAAGGTTCAACTTTTAGGAAGAGGTATGGCATGGCTTGATACAGGAACTCACGCATCAATGCTTCAAGCATCAAACTTTGTTGAAGCTGTTCAAAATACTCAAGGAACATATATAGCATGTCTTGAAGAAATAGCTTATAGACAAGGATGGATAAATGCTGAAAAAGTTATAGAATTAGCACAACCTTTACTTAAGACTGGATATGGAAAATATTTGGTTGATATAGTAGAAGAGGTTGAAAATAAAAGAAAATAAGGTGGGTTAGTTATGAAGATATTAATTACAGGTGGTAATGGTCAGTTAGGAAATGAATTAAAATCAATACTAACAACTGGAACAGCTGAAATAGGAAAATCTCCAGTAGATATTTCTAAAGTTGAAGCTATTTATACTGATGCAGATGAATTAGATATAACTAATTTACAAGAAGTAAAAGAAGTTGTTTCTAAGGAAAAGCCAGATGTTATTATTAACTGTGCTGCTTTTACAAATGTTGATGGATGTGAATCTAATCAAGATGCAGCTTTCAAAGTTAATGCATTAGGGCCTAGAAATTTAGCTATTGCAGCTGAAATGATAGGAGCAAAATTAGTTCACGTATCTACAGATTATGTATTTCCAGGAGTAGGAACTGTTTCATTAAAAGAATTTGATGCAACAAATCCAGTAAGTACATATGGTACGACTAAGCTTCTTGGAGAAGAATATGTTAGAGAATTTAGTACTAAGTATTATATAGTAAGAACTGCATGGCTATATGGATATGTTGGTAAAAATTTTGTATACACAATGATGAGATTAGCTAAGGCAAATGATAAGATTACTGTTGTTAATGATCAAAGAGGTAATCCAACTAATGCAAATGACTTAGCATATCATATTCTTAAATTGATAAATACTGAAGAATATGGAGTATATCATTGTACTGCCAATGGTGAATGTTCTTGGTATGATTTTGCAAGTAAAATAGTTGCAATGTCAGGAGAAGATTGCACAGTAGAACCTTGTACTTCAGAAGAATATGCATCTATGTATCCAAATTCAGCTAAGAGACCAGAGTACTCATCATTAGACAATATGATGTTAAGATGTACTGTTGGGGATGAAATGAGAAACTGGCAGGATGCTATAGAAACTTTTATGAATAAAGTTGTAAATAAATAATTTATATAAAAAAGCAGTTAATGATTAATGTAATTAACTGCTTTTTATTGTGTAATGGAAAATGGTACGTATTAATTATTTGGGAGGAATGCAATGGAAAAAATAAATATTAATAACTTTAGAAGATTTTGCATAAAAATATTTACGTGGGGCTTTTTGGGGTATTTTATGTGGGTATTTTTTAATAGTATATTTAGAAATTCTAATGACTTAATACACTATAATATGAAAAAAATAATACCAGTAAGTATAGTTATAATGATATTTATGGCTTTATTTGTTTATTTTATGAATAAGGTTATATTAAAAAATGACTTCTTTAATAGGAATAAAAAAATATGTTTATTAATAACATTTATAATTATTTTTATAGCACAAGTTTTTTTGGCAAAAGAAATTTATTATGAGGTTGGATGGGATGCAGGAGCTTTAATTAGAAATGCTAAGGCATTAGTTGAAAATAAAGATTCATTTGATACTGCATATTTTATACGTTTTCCTAATAATATACTGCTATTATGGATTGAAAAGAATATTTATATATTTAGTACTTGGTTTACTAATATAAGTTATGAGTTTTTACTTGTAATTATAAATATAATTCTTATTGATGTTTCTATATTTTTAGCATTACTATTAGCAGATAAACTTTTTAATGATAATACAATAATTATTTCATATTGTTTTGCTATTTTACTTATTTTATCATTGCCATGGATTGTTGTATCTTATACAGATTCTTTTTGTATGATATTTCCCGTATTAAATATATATTTATATTTTAAAATTAAAGAAGAAAATAAGATAAGAAATAAAGTTATTTTTTCTATTATTATTGGGGTTTTAACTATAATTGGATATCAAATTAAACCTACAGCTGTAATAAGTTTAATAGCAATAGTTATTTCAGCAATACTTTATTCAATAAAAGATAAAAAATCATTTGTTTTATGTTTATCTTTAGGAGCATGTATAGCTGCTTCAGCAATAGCAACTAAAGTTATTTATGATAATACTCTTTATAATATGCAGGTTAATGGAATTCAATTTAATGATTATGAAGATGATCAGATTCCTATGACTCACTTTTTAATGATGGGATTAAATACAAGAGATATAGAAAATAGAGGAACTATATATGGTGCATGGAGACAAGAAGATTATGATATTACTCTTTCTTGCAAAACTAAAGAAGAAAAAGTCCATGCTAATTTAAATGAATATGTTAGTAGAGTTAGAAACTTAGGTTTTACTGGATATTTAAATTATCTTTCTAAAAAGGGTAATTGGATGTTATCAGATGGAACATTTTATTATGGAGGAGAAGGCTTCTTTGCTTTTAGTGAACCATATTCAGATAGTAATTTGGCAAAGTTAATTCAAAATTACTTTTCCTTTGAAGGTGAAAACTACAAACTTCAGGCATCCTTTAGAGAAGCAGTTTGGATTCTTGTATTATGCTTTATAGCAATACCACTATTATTTAAAAAGAAAAATTATGAATCTGAAGGATTGTTTTTAATAAGATTGACCATTACAGGCATAACAGTCTTCTTGTTACTTTTTGAGGGGAGAGCAAGATACTTTTTAAATCATATTCCTTTATTTATAATTTTAGCATCTTATGGATTTGGTAGATTATATGAAGTATTTATTAATTTGTCTAAAAAGAATATAGATATTAAGGCGAAAGATATTATAATAAAATAAGAGGTTTGATTTTTATTATTTATTATGGATAGAGAAAAAGATTATATTATAAAGGTAGGGAGCTATATATTAGTACTTGTTTTAAATTATTTCTATATTTATAATATTAATAACTTTGTAATATAAAGCAATTGTAAAGGGATAATATTATTTATTTTTTATAGTAAAGGAGTTTTGTGTAAACAAAAATAAAAACTGTTAAGGATATAATTTATATATTTTTGTTTTCTTTACAGTAAAAATAAATTATGTTAAACTGAGGTGTCATGTGGTTGTAAATTTAATAAAAATTTTTATGGGGTGATGAATTGAAAATATTGGTTATTATTCCAGCTTATAATGAAGAAAAAAATATTGTTAATGTTATAAATAATATTGAAAAAGACTGTCCAAATGTAGACTATGTAATAATAAATGATTGCTCAAAAGACAATACTAAAAAGGTAATAGAAGAAAGAGGATTTAATTATGTATCTCTTCCAGTCAATATGGGAATAGGTGGAGGAGTTCAAACTGGATATAAATATGCAGTAGAGCATGATTATGACATAGCTATCCAAATAGATGGTGATGGTCAGCATGATCCTAAATACATAGAAAAGTTAATTCAACCTATTTTAAATGGTGAAGCAGATATGACAATAGGATCAAGATTTATTCAAAAGGAAGGATTCCAAACTTCATTCATGAGAAGAGTGGGAATAAATTTCTTGAAATACCTTATAAAGTTGTGTTGTGGAGTTAAAATTACAGATGCAACAAGTGGATTTAGAGCAACAAATAAAAAATTAACTAAGGAATTTTCAGAGAATTATGCACAAGATTATCCAGAACCTGAAGCAATAATTCATAGTATACTTAATGGATATAAAGTAAAGGAAGTTCCGGTAATTATGCATGAAAGACAAGAAGGGGAATCTTCGATTAATATGACGAAATCAGTATATTATATGATAAAGGTTTCTTTAGCTATTATTTTATGCAGAATTAGTAATAAGAGAAAAAAATAAAAGTTAGAATGATAGAAGCTTTTTAATAAAAGATAATGCATGAGTATTATCTTTTGTTATTGTAATAATTAAAATTATATATGGAGGAGTAATATGGAATTTAAGATACGAGTATTTTTTGGTATAGCAGTTATTATATATTTGTGTATTATAGTTCAACTACTTAAAAAGAAAAAATTAGATTTAAAATATACATTATTATGGCTGTTAGCAGCTGCAGTATTATTATTTGTAACAATTTTCCCGGGAACTGTATATTGGATATCTGAGTTTTTAGGAATAAGTACTCCTATAAATAGTGCTTTAGTATTAGCAGGAATGTTTATAATAGTAATATTGATAACTATTACTTCTATAGTCTCAGGTTTAAATAGTAGATTAAGAAGTTTAACTCAAGAAATTGCATTACTAGAGAAAAGAGTAAGAGAGTTATCAAAGAATAGTGAGGAAAACCATGAGTAAAGAAAAAGGTAAGGAGAAGATGCCGATGATTAACATTATACTAATTGCTATATATTTATGTTTAACTATAGCAGGAGTTATTTTATTCAAAATGGGAACTCAAAAAGAATTTGTTGTGTCAATTTCAGCTGGTGTATTTAATCTTAAAATGAGTCTTTTATCAATTTTGGGATTAGTATGTTACTTATGTAGTTTTTTGATGTATATGTTCTTGATATCGAAATTTGATATTAGTTATATAGTTCCAGTAACAACAGGTATAGTTCAGGTTGCAACATTTATACTAGCTGTTTTAATATTTAAAGAAGCTGTTACTACACCAAAGGTAGCTGCTACAATATTAATTTTAATAGGTATAATCATAATGAATATAAAAAATTAGGAGATACGTTAACATGAATTTTGATAATCATACATTTGCAATTTGTGCATATAAAGAATCAAGATATTTAGAAGAATGTATAAATTCTGTACTTAATCAAAAAGAAAAGTCTAAAGTTATAATATGTACTGCAACTCCCAATGAGTATATTTCAAATTTAGCTAATAAATATAACATTAAATTATTCGTAAGAGATGGGAAACCAGGTATTCAAGAAGACTGGAATTTTGCGTATTCTTGTGCAGATACTAAATATGTAACAATTACTCATCAAGATGATATTTATTGTGAAGAATATGGCAAGAAGATACATGAATATATTAATGAAAATAAGAAACAGATAATATTATTTTCAGATTATAGAGAGATAAAGAATGGAGAAGTAATTCCGTTAACAGTTAATTTAAAGATTAAAAAGGTAATGCTTTTTCCACTTAGAGCATCAATTTTTAGAGGTAGTAAGGTTATAAGAAGAATGATACTTTCATTAGGATCTCCAATATGCTGTCCAGCAGTAACTTATAATAAAGAAATTAACGGAGATAAGGTATTTACTTCTGAAATGAAATGTTCATTAGATTGGGATACATGGTACAAGTTATCTAAGAAAGAAGGACAATTTGTATTTATTAAAGATGAATTAGTATATCATAGAATTCATGAAGAATCAGAAACTACTAATTCTATAGAGAATAATGTAAGACAACAAGAAGATTACACGATGTTTAAGAAATTCTGGCCAGGGTTTATAGCTAAGTTCTTATCTAAGATGTATAACAAAAGTTTAGATACAAATAATGTTTAAGTGAATTTTTTTAAAGTACACAGATATAATAAAAAATATATCTGTGTACTTTTTTGTTATAAATTAGTATTATATATTAAAGTTTTTTCGAAATTTGTACGAAAATTATATATGATTGAATAATATGATAATTCTATAAGAAAAGTGGGAAAAATTGATTAAAGTACTTGTAATTACAAGGTTTTAAGAAAACTTTGCAATTTTTTTAAAGATTTACGTCGAAGTCTTTTTGTGTTAGAATTAATTTGAATTTAATAAGAGGGGAGGGGGATAATGGGAAAGCTAAAAAAGAAAATTATTTGGGTGGTACTTTTTTTATTTTCATTTAATTTTATCTCCTATAATGGAGCAATTAAAGCAGAAGCATTGGATGATATAAATATTATTTCATCACCTGGAATATCAGTGGATACTGCAAAAGAATGGGCAAAAAGTAAGGGTGCTACAGAAACATTTATTTCACTAGCTGATTTGTATTGGAAATATTCATCAAGCAATGGTAACGTAAATCCAGCAGTTGCTTATGCACAAGCAGCTAAAGAAACAGGCTATGGAAAGTTTGGTGGAGTTATAGATGCATCTTATCATAATCCATGTGGATTAAAAACTTCTCAAGGGGGTTCAGATACTGACCCTAATGCACATATGAAGTTTAAAAGTTGGGATGAAGGTGTACAAGCTCATTTAGACCACTTAGCTTTATATGCAGGAGCTTCAGGTTATCCAAGAAAAACCACATATGATCCAAGACATTTTTCATCAGTTTTTGGAAAAGCAAAAACTGTAACTGCTCTAGGTGGAAATTGGGCTCCAAGTCCTACTTATGGAAAAGAAATTATGGAACTGTATAGTCAAATAACAGTAAAGCAACAAAGTTCATTAAAGAAAATTACTGTTATCGATACACCAGTAAATAATGCGAATCTTTCAGGTAATGCAGTGGAAGTAAGAGGATGGGCATTAAATCCTAGTGGGGTTTCAAAAGTTAATATTTACCTTGATGGCAAGTTTGTAAAAACAGCTACAATTGGAATGTCGAGACAAGATGTAAAAGTGGTATATCCAGAGTATAACGATTCAAATAGTGGGTATAGTGCAACACTAGATTTATCTGCTATCTCTGATGGAGCAAAAACTATTAAGGTTGAGCAGGTTGGAAAAGATAATAGTACAAACTATACTGAAGTGAAAGTAAATGTGGTTAAAAATAGACCTATTCAAGTTATTGATACACCAGTAAATAATGCAGAGATTTCTGGTAATTCATTAACAGTAAGTGGATGGTCATTAAACACGGTACCTATAAGTAAAATTAATGTTTATGTTAACGATAAGTTTATGACAACAGCTACTATGGGAATATCAAGAGCAGATGTGAAGGCTGTATATCCATCATATAATAATGCAAACAGTGGATATAGTGCAAATTTAGAT
>NZ_FPBY01000084.1 GCF_900116755.1 Clostridium sp. DSM 8431 | reverse complement strand
GAAGTAGCAATGGACGAAGGATTAAGATTTGCCATCAGAGAAGGTGGTAGAACTGTAGGTTCTGGTGTTGTTACTAGCATAATAGAATAATTTAATTATTTAATTGTTTAATATAGGACTGGGTAGCTTTACCTAGTCCTTTACAAAGAATGTTATATTGACATTCAAAGGCTAGTGTGATATTGTGAACAAGTGACTCACAAGTAGGTAATTAGTCGAAACTCTAAGAGAATAGTCTCTTAAATATATAGGAATAACTGGAGGTGCAGACCGTGAGAGTAAAAGTAACTTTAGCATGTACAGAGTGTAAGCAAAGAAACTACAACACAATGAAAAACAAGAAAAATAACCCAGACAGAATAGAAATGCAAAAATATTGTAAATTCTGTAAGAAGCACACTCTTCATAGAGAAACTAAGTAATTTGCGATTAAGTAATGACACAGACTTACCAAATTTAAGGATGTGATAAGAATGGCTGTAAACAGTAGTACAAAAGTACAAAATACCACTAAAAAAGGTGGCATTTTGAAATTTTTTAGAGATATCAAGGGAGAAGTTAAAAGAATAACTTGGCCCACTAAAGATGAAACTAAAAAAGCGATAATTGCTGTTGCTGTGGCTACCGTACTTTACACAGTTGTTGTAGGTGGCTTCGATTATATTTTTCAAAACCTCTTTGAAGCGATTTTGAAACTTAAGTAAGGGAGGTTAGGTGAGTTTTCACCGAGCTAAATATGAGTGAAAAAGCAAGATGGTATGTAGTACATACTTATTCAGGCTATGAAAATAAGGTGAAAGCAAGCATCGAGAAGACTGTTGAAAACAGAAATCTTCAAGATTTGCTTCTAGATATTCAAGTACCTATGGAAGAGGTAATTGAAGAAAAAGATGGAAAGCAAAAAGTAACCTTAAAGAAGAAGTTCCCTGGATACGTATTGGTAAAAATGTTAATGTCAGATGAATCTTGGTATGTCGTAAGAAATACAAGAGGAGTGACATGGTTTGTTGGGCCTGGATCTAAACCTGTTCCTCTTACTGAAGAAGAAGTTGAATCAATGGGAGTTATGGAAATTCCTGAAGAAGTAGATTTCGAAGTAGGGGAAAGTGTAAAAGTAATCTCAGGACCTTTAAGAGAATTTGTTGCATTAGTGCAAGAAATTAATCTAGAAAAACATAAAATCAAAGCTTCAGTTGATATGTTCGGTAGAGAAACATTAGCTGAGCTAGATTTTGATCAAATTGACAAATTAGTTTAATATAAACTGGTTTTTTTAATTAAGTGGGAGGACGAAGAGTCCGTAAACACCACAGTATAGGAGGAATAACAAATGGCTAAGAAAGTAACTGGAATGATCAAACTTCAACTTGCTGCAGGTAAGGCAACACCAGCACCACCAGTTGGACCAGCATTAGGACAACATGGTGTAAATATTATGGGATTCTGTAAGGAGTTTAATGCAAAAACTGCAAATCAAGCAGGATTAATAATACCAGTAGTAATTACAGTATATCAAGATAGATCTTTTAGTTTCATATTAAAGACTCCTCCAGCTGCTGTACTAATCAAGAAAGAATTAGGATTAGAAAGCGGTTCAGGAGTACCAAACAGAACTAAGGTTGGTAAGTTAACTAAGGAACAAGTTAGAAAGATCGCAGAAATGAAGATGCCAGACTTAAATGCTGCAACAATCGAAAATGCTATGAGCATGATCGAAGGTACAGCAAGAAGTATGGGTGTAACTATCGAAGAGTAATTCATAAATTCGTGGGAGGTAAAAACCGTTATTACCACAAAGGAGGCTTATTATGGGAAAGAAATATGTTGAAAGTGCAAAGTTAATAGATAAAAATACTTTATACGGTCCTGCTGAAGCTTTAGAGCTTTGCGTTAAGACTGCTAAAGCTAACTTCGATGAAACTATCGAATTACATGTAAGACTTGGTGTTGACCCAAGACATGCAGACCAACAAGTAAGAGGCGCAGTAGTATTACCTAACGGAACAGGTAAAACTTCTAAGGTTTTAGTATTCGCAAGAGGAGAAAAAGCTAAAGAAGCAGAAGCAGCAGGAGCAGATTTCGTTGGAGCTGAAGAATTAGTTCAAAAGATCCAAACTGAAAACTGGTTCGACTACGATGTAGTTGTTGCAACTCCAGATATGATGGGTGTTGTTGGTAGAATAGGTAGAATTTTAGGACCTAAAGGATTGATGCCAAACCCAAAATCAGGAACAGTAACATTTGATGTGGCTAAAGCTATATCTGAAATTAAAGCTGGTAAGGTTGAATATAGAGTTGATAAGACTTCTATCGTTCACTGCCCAATCGGAAAGAAATCATTTGGAGCTGAAAAGCTACAAGAAAACTTCCACACATTAATGGAAGCTTTAGTAAAAGCTAAACCAGCATCAGCTAAGGGACAATACTTAAAATCTATAAGTGTTTCAAGTACAATGGGACCTTCAGCTAAAATAAATGCTACAAAAGCTTTAGATTAGTATTGACTAATATCGACGAAGGTGATATAATTAACTTCGTTGTGAAAAAAGAATATAACTCCGTAGACAGTAGGTGCTTTAAGCGTAACGTAAAACAACCTACCGAGGGTAGCATATAAGTTTATTATAGGTCTTCCTTTGTCTACGGGAAGGCCTTTATTAATACAATAAAGCAGTTATAAACTGTGAGGAGGTGGACACACAGTAATGAACAAGAACAGACAATTAAAAGAAGCAAAAGTTGCTGAAATTAAGGAAAAGTTAGAAAAAGCTCAAGCTGTTATTCTTGCTGACTATCAAGGTCTTACTGTTGAAGAAGATACTCAACTAAGAAAGACTTTAAGAGAAAACGGAGTAGAATACAAAGTATACAAAAATACTTTAGTAACTCTAGCAGCTAAAGAATTAGGGATCGAAGGACTTTCTGAATACTTAGAAGGACCTGTTGCTATAGCTTTCGGTTACGAAGATGCTACAGCTCCAGCAAGAATCTTAAATGATTTTGCTAAAGATCACAAGAAGCTAGAGTTAAAAGCTGGTATTGTTGAAGGACAATTATATGACACAGAAAAAGTTATACAAATCGCTTCAATACCATCAAAAGAAGTTCTTATTGCAAAACTTCTTGGAAGTATCAAGGCTCCATTATCAAACCTTGCATACTTATTAAATGCAATAAAAGAAAAAAAAGAAGCTGAATCAGCTGAATAATTTAAAATAATTATTGGAAAGTAATTTTGGAGGTGCAATTTAAATGACAAGAGAAGAAATCATTCAAGCTATAAAAGAAATGAGCGTTTTAGATTTAAATGAATTAGTTAAGGCTTGCGAAGAAGAATTCGGAGTAAGCGCTGCTGCTCCTGTAGCAGTTGCAGGTGGTGCAGTTGCAGGTGGTGCTGCTGAAGAAAAATCAGAATTCGACGTAGTATTATCAAACGCTGGTGCTCAAAAGATCAAAGTAATCAAAGTTGTTAGAGAAATAACTGGATTAGGATTAAAAGAAGCTAAGGAAATCGTAGATGGAGCTCCTAAGACATTAAAAGAAGCTGTAGCTAAGGAAGAAGCTGAAGATATCAAAGCTAAATTAGCTGAAGTTGGAGCAGAAGTAGAATTCAAGTAAGATTTTACTTTTAAATAAAAAGGTGCTATATATGTATTAGCACCTTTTTTCTTGTCTAAAGACAAAAATAAAAAAGGGTTGACAATGAAAACACATTGTGATATCATTACTAGATGTACTGTTCAATATGGATAAGTATATAATAATGAAAAAAAGCAGTATAATATAACAATATGTTGGTTATACTAAAAAGATGATGCTCTCCGAAAGCACAAGTCCCTAGGGGAAGTGTGTTTTTGGTTATTTTAGTTTATACAAGGGGTGAAAATTCATGGTACATCCTGTCCAAGTTGGAAAAAGAACAAGAATGAGTTTTGCAAGGGTTAAAGATGTAACCGAAATGCCAAACTTAATTGAAGTGCAATTAGATTCCTATGATTGGTTTTTAAGAGAAGGACTTCATGAGGTATTTGATGATATTAATCCTATAAGCAATTTCACAGGAAATCTAATTTTAGAATTTGTTGATTACAAGCTTGATATGGATAATATTAAGTATTCAGTGGAAGAGTGTAAGGAACGTGATGCGACTTATGCAGCACCATTGAAGGTTTCTGTAAGATTACAGAATGAAGAAACAGGAGAAATAAAAGAACAAGAAGTATTTATGGGAGACTTCCCATTAATGACTGAACAAGGTACTTTTGTTATTAACGGAGCTGAAAGAGTTATAGTAAGCCAGTTAGTAAGATCTCCAGGTGTCTACTATAGTGTTAGTAGAGACAAGAGTGGTAAAAAATTATTTGCATCTACAGTAATTCCAAATAGAGGAGCTTGGTTAGAATATGAAACTGATTCTAACGATATTATCTATGTAAGAATAGATAAGACAAGAAAACTTCCAATAAGTATTCTTGCAAGAGCAATGGGATTTGGAACTGATCAAGAATTACTTGAGTATTTTGGTGAAGATGAAAGATTCATGGCCACTATAGAAAAAGATAATACTAAGACTAGGGAAGAAGCGCTATTAGAAATCTATAAGAGATTAAGACCAGGGGAACCACCAACGGTTGATAGTGCTGTATCATTAATTGATTCACTATTCTTTGATGCAAAAAGATACGATTTATCTAAGGTTGGTAGATACAAGTTCAATAAGAAACTTGCATTAAACCTAAGAATTGCTAATCAAATAGCAGCAACTGATATAGTTAATCCTTCTACTGGAGAAATTATGGTTCAAGAAGGAGAAAAAATTAGCAGATTAATGGCAGAAGACATTCAAAATGCTGGTATTAATTCAGTTGATATACTTGTAGAAGATAAAGTATTAAAAGTAATCGGAAATAACTTTGTAGATATACATAAACATATATCTTTCGATATTTCTGATTTGAACATAAAAGAATTAGTACATTACCCTACATTAAAAGAAATTCTTGATAACTTTGATGATGAAGAATCTATCAAGAATGAAATTAAGAAAAACATAAATAAGTTAATACCTAAACATATTATCAAAGAAGATATTTTTGCAACAATAAGTTACGAAATTGGTCTTCCTTATGAAGTAGGATATGTTGATGATATTGACCATTTAGGAAATAGAAGACTTAGATCAGTTGGTGAATTACTTCAAAACCAATTCAGAATTGGTTTATCAAGAATGGAAAGAGTAGTTAAGGAAAGAATGACTATTCAAGACCAAGAAGCAATAACACCACAAATGTTAATAAATATAAGACCAGTAGCTGCAGCTATTAAAGAATTCTTTGGTAGTTCACAGTTATCACAATTCATGGATCAAACAAATCCACTTTCAGAATTAACTCATAAGAGAAGATTATCTGCTCTAGGACCAGGTGGTTTATCTAGAGAAAGAGCTGGATTTGAAGTTAGAGACGTTCACCATTCTCACTACGGTAGAATGTGTCCAATTGAAACTCCAGAAGGTCCAAATATAGGTCTTATCAACTCACTTGCAACTTATGCTAAGGTAAATGAATATGGATTTATAGAAACTCCATATAGAATTGTTGACAAAGAAAATCAAAGAGTTACAAATGAAATCAGATACTTTACAGCTGATGAAGAAGATCAATATTTAGTAGCTCAAGCTAAAGAACCGCTAGATGCAGATGGACATTTTGTAGATAGCAAAATCACAGTTAGAAACAAAGAAGAGTTCTTTGTAGTACCAGCAAGAGATGTAGATTTAATGGATGTATCTCCTAGACAAATAGTATCTGTTGCCACTGCAATGATTCCTTTCCTTGAAAATGATGATGCCTCAAGAGCGCTTATGGGTTCAAACATGCAACGTCAAGCTGTTCCACTATTAAAGCCACAAGCACCAATAGTTGGTACAGGAATTGAATATAAAGCAGCAGTAGATTCTGGAGTTCTTCCAAAAGCTAAAAATACTGGTGTAGTTACTTATGTATCAGGTGATGAAGTTAGAATTAAGAGAGATTCTGATGGAGGAATCGATACTTATAAGTTACTTAAGTTTAAGAGAACAAATGCAGGAACTTGTACAAATCAAAGACCTATAGTTGATAAGGGTGAAATAGTATTTAAGAACCAAGTACTTGCAGATGGACCTTCTACTGATTTAGGAGAAATAGCATTAGGTAAGAATATAAGAATGGGATTCATAACTTGGGAAGGTTATAACTACGAAGATGCCATGCTTATATCTGAAGAACTAGTTAGAGAAGATGTATTTACATCTATGCATATTGAAGAATATGAATCAGAAGCTAGAGATACTAAGTTAGGACCAGAAGAAATTACAAGAGATATTCCAAACGTAAGTGAAGAGGCTCTTAAAGATATAGATGAAAGAGGAATAATCAGAATAGGTGCTGAAGTTAGAGCAGGAGATATCCTAGTTGGTAAAGTAACTCCAAAGGGTGAAACTGAATTAACAGCTGAAGAAAGATTATTAAGAGCTATCTTTGGTAAAAAAGCAAGAGAAGTTAGAGATACTTCTTTAAGAGTTCCTCATGGAGAAGCAGGTATAATAGTTGATATCAAGGTATTTACAAGAGAAAATGGAGACGACTTAAATCCAGGTGTAAATGAACTTGTTAGATGTTATATAGCTCAAAAGAGAAAAATATCTGTTGGAGATAAGATGGCCGGACGTCACGGTAACAAAGGGGTTATTTCAAGAGTACTTCCTGAAGAAGATATGCCCTTCTTACCAGATGGTAGACCACTTCAAATATGCTTAAACCCACTAGGGGTTCCATCACGTATGAACATCGGTCAGGTACTTGAAGTTCACTTAGGATGGGCAGCTAGTCAATTAGGATGGCATATTGCAACACCAGTATTTGATGGTGCAACAGAAACTGATATAGAAGAATGTCTTGAAAAAGCAGGATATAATGCAAACGGAAAGACAGTATTATTTGATGGTAGAACAGGAGAACCATTTGATAACTTAGTTACAGTTGGTATCATGTATATCTTAAAACTTCACCACTTAGTTGATGATAAGATACATGCTAGATCAACAGGACCTTACTCATTGGTTACTCAACAACCATTAGGTGGTAAAGCACAATTCGGTGGTCAAAGATTCGGAGAAATGGAAGTTTGGACACTAGAAGCTTATGGTGCTGCACATACATTACAAGAAATACTAACAGTTAAGTCAGATGACGTTGTTGGTAGAGTTAAAACTTATGAAGCTATTGTTAAGGGTGAAAATATACCAGAACCAGGTATACCTGAATCATTTAAGGTTTTAATAAAAGAACTTCAAGCATTATGCTTAGATGTTAAGGTGTTAAATGAAAATCATCAAGAAGTTCAATTAAAAGAATTCTCAGATGATGATACTGAAGATTTAGGTGTTAACATGGAAGGTACAGAAGAAATGACTCATACTGAATCTAATGTTGATACAAATGATAGTTATACATCTGAAGAAGATATGGATCAAGAAGTTGATGAAGACTTCGAGAATTTCCAATTAGATGGGTTACAAGAAGATTTAGTACTAGATGATTTCAATGACGAACACTAATTTTGAAGGGAGGATGTACCCTTGTTTGAATTAAATAATTTTGATGCAATGCAAATAGGATTAGCTTCACCAGAACAAGTTAGACAATGGTCTAGAGGGGAAGTTAAAAAACCAGAAACAATAAACTATAGAACATTAAAGCCAGAAAGAGATGGTTTATTCTGTGAAAGAATATTTGGACCAACTAAAGACTGGGAATGTCACTGTGGTAAATATAAGAGAATAAGATATAAGGGTATCGTCTGCGACAGATGTGGCGTAGAAGTTACTAAAGCTAAAGTAAGAAGAGAGAGAATGGGGCATATAGAGCTTGCTGCCCCAGTATCTCATATTTGGTATTTCAAGGGGATTCCATCAAGAATGGGATTATTACTTGATATGTCACCAAGAGCTCTAGAAAAGATTTTATACTTTGCTTCATATGTAGTTATTGATCCAAAGGAAACTCCATTATTAAAGAAACAACTTCTTAATGAAAAAGAATATAGAGAAGCTTGTGAAAAATATGGAGAAGAAAATTTTGTTGCTGGAATGGGAGCAGAATCAGTAAAGAGACTATTAAGTGAAATAGATCTTGATTCTCAAGCTGTTGAGTTAAAAGAAGAACTTAAACAAAGTACAGGACAAAAGAAAATAAGAATTATTAGAAGATTGGAAGTAATCGAATCATTCAGACAATCAGGAAATGATCCAACTTGGATGATTATAGATGTTATCCCAGTTATACCACCAGATTTAAGACCAATGGTTCAATTAGATGGTGGAAGATTTGCTACATCAGATCTTAATGATTTATACAGAAGAGTAATAAATAGAAATAACAGATTAAAGAAGTTATTAGATTTAGGTGCTCCTGATATCATAGTAAGAAATGAAAAGAGAATGCTTCAAGAAGCAGTAGATGCACTTATCGATAATGGACGTAGAGGAAGAGCTGTAACTGGACCAGGAAACAGAGCACTTAAGTCATTATCAGATATGTTAAAAGGTAAGCAAGGTAGATTTAGACAAAACTTACTAGGTAAGAGAGTTGACTATTCAGGTAGATCAGTTATCGTTGTAGGTCCAGAATTAAAAATGTATCAATGTGGACTTCCAAAGGAAATGGCTATCGAATTATTCAAACCTTTCGTTATGAAGAAGTTAGTTGAAGATGGTATTGCACACAATATTAAGAGTGCAAAGAGAATGGTGGAAAGATTACAATCTCAAGTATGGGATGTACTTGAAGAAGTAATTGCAGATCATCCAGTATTACTTAACCGTGCTCCTACTCTTCATAGATTAGGAATTCAAGCATTCCAACCAATATTAGTTGAAGGTAGAGCTATAAAACTTCATCCATTAGCTTGTACAGCTTACAACGCTGACTTCGATGGAGACCAAATGGCAGTGCATTTACCATTATCAGTAGAAGCACAAGCAGAAGCTAGATTCTTAATGCTTGCAGCTACTAATATATTAAAACCATCTGATGGTAAGCCAGTTTGTGTACCTACTCAAGATATGGTACTTGGTTCTTACTATTTAACAATGGATAAAGAAGATGATGATAAGAGCGGAAAATCTTTCTATTGTAAAGAAGAAGCTATAATGGCTTATCAATTAAAAGAAATAGAAGTTCACTCATCGATTAATGTAAAGATGACAAAAGAAGTTGATGGAGTTAAGAAAAGTGGAATAATAAAAACTACTGTTGGTAAATTATTATTCAATGAATCAATTCCTCAAGACTTAGGATTTGTTGATAGAAACAATCCAGAAGAAGAATTTAATCTTGAAGTTGATTTCTTAGTTACTAAGAAATCTTTAGGAAAGATAATAGATAAATGTTATGTAAAACATGGTCCAGCTAAGACATCAGTAATGCTAGATAAGATTAAAGCATTAGGATATCATTATTCTACAATCGGAGCTATTACAGTTGCTGCATCAGATATGATAGTGCCAGCTGCTAAGAAAGACTTATTAAAAGAAGCAGATGAAACTGTAGATAAGATAGAAAAGATGTATAAGAGAGGTTTCATATCTGATGATGAAAGATATGAAAGAGTTATCGATAAATGGACTAAGACAACAGAAGATGTTGCCGATGCATTATACGAAAGTATGGATAGATACAATCCAATTTACATGATGGCAGATTCAGGAGCCAGAGGTTCTAAGTCTCAGATCAAGCAATTAGCAGGTATGAGAGGTCTTATGGCCAGTCCATCAGGTAAAATTATCGAATTACCTATCAGAGCGTCATTCAGAGAAGGACTTGATGTTTCTGAATACTTCTTATCAACACATGGTGCAAGAAAAGGTAATGCCGATACAGCCTTAAAGACAGCCGATTCAGGATACTTAACAAGAAGACTTGTTGATGTTTCACAAGATGTTATCGTAAGAGAAGAAGATTGTGGAACTAATGAAGGTATGTATGTTACTGAAATTAAAGAAGGTAACGAAGTAATTGAAGGATTAGAAGAAAGATTAACAGGAAGATTCTTAGCAGAAGATGTTGTTGATCCTAATAGTGGCAATGTTGTTGCTAAAAAAGATTCTTATGTTGATGGTGAAATGGCAAGAACTATTACTGGTTTAGGAATAAACAGAGTTAAGATCAGATCAGTATTTACATGTAAGTGTAAAACTGGAGTTTGTGCTAAATGTTATGGTATGAACATGGCTACTGGTAAGAAAACTGATATTGGAGAAGCAGTTGGTATAATTGCAGCTCAATCAATCGGTGAACCAGGTACTCAGCTTACAATGAGAACATTCCATACTGGTGGTGTTGCCGGAGCAGATATCACTCAAGGTCTTCCAAGAGTTGAAGAACTTTTTGAAGCAAGAAAACCTAAGGGTCTTGCTATTGTAAGTGAAATTGCTGGTACAGTAAGAATTGAAGAAACTAAGAAGAAGAGAACTGTTTACGTAATGGGAGTAGACGGAGAAGAAAAGAGTTATGACATTCCTTTCGGTTCAAGACTTAAAGTTAACAACGATGACTTTATAGAAGCTGGGGATGAAGTAACAGAAGGTTCTGTAAATCCACATGATATAATGAATATCAAGGGAATTGATGGAGCTAGAAGATATCTTCTTTCAGAAGTTCAAAAAGTTTATAGATTACAAGGTGTTGATATCAACGATAAGCACTTAGAAGTAGTTGTTAGACAAATGACAAGAAAAGTAAAAGTTTCTGATTCTGGGGATACAAACTTATTACCAGGAACTATGATTGATATATTCGACTTTGATGAAGCGAATGATAAAGCAAGAGAATTTGGCGGTGAAGAAGCTAAGGGAGAACAAGCGTTACTTGGTATCACTAAAGCAGCATTAGCAACTGATAGTTTCTTATCAGCAGCTTCATTCCAAGAAACTACAAGAGTTTTAACTGAAGCAGCAATCAAAGGAAAGATAGATCCACTTGTTGGATTAAAAGAAAATGTTCTTATTGGTAAGTTAATACCAGCAGGAACAGGTATGATGAGATATAGATCAATCAAACTTGATGTTGAAGAAAAGAAAGACAATCAAGGAGATTATATTAATATAGAAGAATAATACAATGCAATTTTATTGACATGTGTATGCTTAAATGATAAAATACGAATTGTGTGATTTTAAAGCTACACTACAATATGATTGTCTACATGATTTCATGGAGACGAAGTGGTAAAGCTTCGTCTTTATGAATTAAATAGAAGGAGGAATCCTGTGCTAGAAAGAATTGTAGATAAAAAAGTGATTGGAATAAAACAATGTACCAAGTTGTTGAAAAATGATGAAGGTCGAGTTTTATATGTAGCAAAAGATGTTGATAAAAAATTAATCGCACCATTAATAGAGTTAGCAAATGAAAAAAAAGTAGATATTAAGTTTGTTGAAACTATGAAGGAACTAGGTAAACTATGTGGTATTGAAGTTGAATCTTCAGCTGCATTAGTTTTATAATTATGTTTTATCTTTTTAAATTAAAATAGATAAATAAAAATTCAGGAGGTGAAAAAATGCCAACTATAAGCCAATTAGTTAGAAAAGGAAGAAAAGTTATTACTACTAAATCAACTGCTCCAGCACTTAAAGAGTGTCCACAAAAGAGAGGAGTTTGTACTGTAGTTAAAACAACTACTCCAAAGAAGCCTAACTCAGCGTTAAGAAAAATTGCCAGAGTAAGACTTACAAATGGATATGAAGTTACTGCATACATTGGTGGTGTAGGACATAACCTACAAGAACACAGTGTTGTTCTTATAAGAGGTGGTAGAGTTAAGGACCTTCCTGGTGTTAGATACCATATCGTAAGAGGTGCATTAGATTGTGCTGGTGTAGCTAACAGAATGCAAGGAAGATCTAAGTATGGTGCTAAGAGACCTAAGAAATAGGAATCTTAACAAAGTGTAGTGCTTATCTTCAGCATTTACATAGATTTATTAAGAATTTTAACGTAAGTTTATATAGATGAAGAAGTTAGCACTTTGCGATATTTAAAATAATATCGAGTACCAATGAACTTAAATTATCATGTTAAGGAGGGAAGAAAAGTGCCAAGAAAAGGACATATAGCAAAAAGAGATGTATTACCAGATCCAATGTACAACTCAAAAGTTGTTACTAAGCTTATAAACAACATAATGGAAGATGGTAAAAAAGGAGTAGCACAAAAAATCTGCTACAACGCATTTGAAATAATGGCTCAAAAAACTGGTAAAGAAGCATTAGAAATATTCGAAGAAGCAATGAATAACGTAATGCCTTTACTAGAAGTAAAAGCTAGGAGAATAGGTGGGGCTACTTACCAAGTTCCAATAGAAGTTAGAGCTGAAAGAAGACAGACTCTAGGTATCAGATGGATATTAGCAGCTTCTAGAAAAAGAGGAGAAAAGCTTATGGCTGAAAGATTAGCTGGAGAATTAATGGATGCAGCTAATAATACAGGAGCAGCTGTTAAAAAGAGAGAAGATACTCATAAGATGGCTGAAGCAAACAAGGCTTTTGCTCACTACAGATACTAATATCAAGGACTGTTTTGGCTATTTTGCCAAAGCAGTTTTCTAAAATTTATAATAACTCATTGAGAGGAGGAAAAATTAATGGCTAGAAAATACGAATTAGAAAAATTCCGTAATTTTGGTATTATGGCGCACATTGATGCAGGTAAAACTACAACAACTGAGCGTATATTATTTTATGCTGGTAAGACACATAAAATAGGAGAAACTCACACTGGTGAATCTCAAATGGACTGGATGGCACAAGAAAAAGAAAGAGGTATAACAATTACTTCTGCTGCAACTGCTTGTGAATGGAAAGGTCATGAACTTAATATAATTGATACTCCAGGACACGTAGACTTCACAGTTGAAGTTGAAAGATCTTTAAGAGTACTTGATGGTGCAGTTACTGTTCTTGATGCAAAGAGTGGTATTGAACCTCAAACTGAAACAGTATGGAGACAAGCGGACAAATACGGTGTACCAAGAATGATATACGTTAACAAGATGGATGCTACAGGAGCTGATTTCTTTAGATGTATAAACACTGTAAGAGATAGATTAAAATCTAACGCTGTTGCAATACAAATTCCAATAGGTAATGAAGATACATTCAAAGGAATGGTAGACTTAATTACTATGAAAGCTAATGTATTCTATGATGATTTAGGTAAGGATATAAGAATCGAAGAAATTCCTGCTGAATTAGCTGATCAAGCTGAAGAATACAGAGGTATAATGTTAGAAGCAGTAGCTGAAACTGATGAAGAATTAATGATGAAATATCTTGAAGGTGAAGAAATCACTGAAGAAGAAATTAAGACTGCATTAAGAAAAGCTACTATAGCTAACCAAATTTATCCTTGTATATGTGGTTCTTCTTACAAGAACAAGGGTGTTCAAGAAATGCTTGATGGAGTTATTGAATACTTACCATCACCATTAGACATACCTCCAGTACAAGGAACTACTTTAGATGGAGAAGAAGCTGTTAGAAAAGCATCTGATGATGAAGCAATGTCTGCTTTAGCATTCAAGATTGCTACAGATCCATTCGTAGGTAGACTTGCATTCACAAGAGTTTATTCTGGTGTTATGAACAGTGGTACTTACGTTCTTAACTCAACTAAGGGTAAGAAAGAAAGAATCGGAAGACTTGTTAAGATGCATGCTAACCACAGAGAAGAAGTAGAAAGCTTAGAAGCAGGAGAATTAGGAGCAATCATCGGATTAAAGAACACTACTACTGGTGATACTTTATGTTCTGAAGAAAATCCAATAATCCTTGAACAAATGGAATTCCCAGAACCAGTTATTTCTGTTGCTATCGAACCAAAGACAAAAGCTGGTCAAGAAAAGATGGGATTAGCTCTTGCTAAACTTGCAGAAGAAGATCCAACATTCAAGACTTATACTGATCAAGAAACTGGTCAAACAATCATCGCTGGTATGGGTGAACTTCACCTTGAAATCATCGTTGATAGACTTCAAAGAGAATTTAAGGTTGAATGTAATGTTGGTGCTCCACAAGTTGCTTACAAAGAAACTATAAGAAAGCCAGTTAAGGCTGAAGCTAAGTATGCTAAGCAATCAGGTGGTAAGGGACAATACGGTCATGCTATTATTGAAATGGAACCAACTGAAGGAGAATATACATTTGAAAATGCTATTGTTGGTGGTGCTATTCCTAAGGAATACATTCCTGCAATTGATGCTGGTATCCAAGAAGCAGCTTTAAATGGTATTATAGCTGGATACAACGTTATTAACTTCAAAGTTAAGTTAGTACACGGTTCATACCATGAAGTCGATTCATCAGAAATGGCATTCAAGATTGCTGGTTCTATGGCATTCAAGAACGCTATGGCAAAGGCAGACCCTGTATTACTTGAACCAATGATGAAGGTTGAAGTAACTGTACCAGAAGAGTACATGGGTGATGTTATTGGTGATATCAACTCAAGAAGAGGTAGAATGGAAGGTATGGAAGCAGTAAATGGTGCACAAGTCATAAGAGCTTTCGTTCCACTATCAGAAATGTTTGGTTACGCAACTGCTTTAAGATCAAGAACTCAAGGTAGAGGTAACTATTCAATGGTATTCGATCACTATGATGAAGTACCAAAGAGCGTACAAGAAAAAATCGCTGGTGAAAGAAATAAATAATATTTTTAGTGCTATGTAAATAGCACTATAGATATTTTTTCAAATATATAATAAAATATTAAAGAATTATAATAAGCTAGATATTAAGGGATTTTTACGTTATAATGTTGACGTAAACATTTTATATATTGATTGCTATTAAGGAGGAATTTATAATGGCAAAGGAAAAATTCGAAAGAAATAAACCCCATGTAAATATTGGAACAATCGGTCACGTTGACCATGGTAAGACAACTCTTACAGCTGCTATTACAACAGTATTAGCAAACAAAGGATTCGCAGAAGCATTCGATTACGCATCAATCGATAAGGCGCCAGAAGAAAAGGAAAGAGGAATCACAATCAACACTGCTCACGTTGAATATGAAACAGACAACAGACA
>NZ_FPBY01000294.1 GCF_900116755.1 Clostridium sp. DSM 8431 | reverse complement strand
AAAAATCGAATAGAAAATGCGACCCTAATTAAGATCGCATTTTCTCAAAAATTTTATTTATTTTGCCTGTCTACTTGACAGGGGTCTGTTCAAAAGCTTAGACTTTTTAATACTACACCTTAAATTTATATAAAACTTTTCTTTATTCTTCAGCCTCAATATCAACAGGTTTTCCTAGGAAATAAATTGCTATTGCTAAGACGATAACTGCCACTGGTAAAACTATATATATTGGTAATCCAAGCCCCACTGGAATATATCCAAATAATATAGTAAATCCTGCAACAAATAGTGCATACCACATTTGAGTCTTAACATGATCAATATGATTACATCCTGCTCCCATTGAAGATAATATTGTTGTATCTGAAATTGGTGAACAATGATCTCCAAAAATTGCTCCTGTTAATACTGCACTTGTACTCATTATAATGTAAGTCATATCTGGGTTAATTGCATGAGCTAAAGGAATTGCTAAAGGCATTAAAATTCCCATTGTTCCATAAGCTGTTCCTGTTGCAAAGGAAATTACAGCACCAAATATAAATATAACACTTGGTAATAAGAAGCCTGGTATTGAATTTGATAATAAACTTGTTAAATATTTTGCTGTTCCAAGTTCTTTTATTACTGAACTTAATGACCATGCTAAGATAAGTATAACTCCTGTTATAACAAGTCCCTTCATACCATCTATCCAAACATCTATAGCTTCTGATATAGTAAATATCTTCTTACATACTGCCATTAAAATAGCAACTATACTTGCAAATAATGCTGATTGGAATAATGCCACTGATGCATCAGCATTACTAAATGCTTGTTGAATTGCATTAAATGAGAATAATGAATTATTAAAAATCTCTTGGATAGCTAAATCATCGCCTGCCATTATAGCTGAATATCCACTGTAATAGAAGCTTACTAATGCTGAGATAATAAGTGTTCCAATTGGAATTATTGCATTCCAAATACTTAATTTTACCCCTTCTTTAACTTCCATTTCTTCCTTCATTTCTCTACTAATTTCAACCTCTTCAGCTTTATATCCTTGTCTTGCTCTAATTTCTGCTTTTCTCATTGGTCCGAAATCTCTAAGCATAAGTGATGTTATTAATACAAAAGCAAGAATTAATATGTTGTAAAATCTATAAGGTATTGTTTGACAGAATACTCCAAAGGCATCTACATTTACACCAATTCCATCAAAAGCATCATTGATTAAACCAACTTCAAGTCCAACCCATGTAGAAACTATTGCTATACCTGCAATTGGTGCTGCTGTAGCATCAATTATAAAGGCTAATCTTTCTCTTGAAACCTTCATCTTATCTGCTACTGGCTTCATTATAGGTCCAACAATAAGCGAGTTTGCATAATCATCAAAGAATACTACTATTCCTAAAAGCCATGTTACAATTTGTGCACTTCTTGGAGTTTTAGCTTTCTTTGCTAATGCTTCTGCTACTGCTTTAGCTCCTCCCATTTTAGAAACAAGATTTATGATTCCTCCAATTATTAATACTTGAAGAACTATCCCTGCATTCCATGGATCTGCTAAAGAATTTAAAGCTCTTTGTACAAAATCTAAAAATGCCTGAACTAAAGCTCCTATAATACTATAATCATTAAGCTGAAGCATAAAACATCCAGCTAATGTTCCTAAAAATAGTGATATTACTACGTTCTTAGTTATAAACGCTAAAACAATGGCTACAAGTGGTGGAATTATTGTCCATATACCAAAATGTCCTGCATTTGCATTTACTACATCTGAATCAGCTGCAAATGCTACTGTTGATGACATTATAGCCATAAATAGTGTTAATAAAAATACAATGTTTCTTCTCTTTTTCATTTTGTTTCCTCCTAATGTTTATTTGTGATAAGAATTGGAGGTACTACCTAATAAAAAGAACAAAGTGGCTGACGCCACGCTTTTCAGCGCAGGAAGCAGCTTTGTTTTGTCATGCAAAAGGTTCTAAAAGTAAAATAACTTCATATTAAAATACAATTTAATTATTTTGCTTTTAGGTTCTTTTGCGGCCTACAATTATTTTTTA
>NZ_FPBY01000016.1 GCF_900116755.1 Clostridium sp. DSM 8431 | reverse complement strand
CATATGAACACATCCATAAAAACTTATAAAGTAACTACCGAACTTTGGACTTTCCTACTTTTTGCAAGGTTATCCACTTTATAAGCCAATACTTGGTTTACTTGCGTTATGTTCCATATGTCCTCTAGCGCTTCCTTCATACCTTATCGTTGCCAATAACGCACTTGCATTCGAGTTGTCTTCCTATCGGGACGGCGACGCAGGCTTCTTTCAGCCTGCCGGCTCAGCAAACATGCTGGGCGAACAAAAAGGATGCATCTCTTTATTTAGACGCATCCTTATTAACACTATCTATTCAAAATCTTCAATCCTTATTACATTATCTATGCAGTGAACTGAACTTAATTTTTGTAATTCATCTATAGACTGCTTTAATTGCTTTTCTGTACATTTATGAGTAACTAAAACAAGTGTAACTTTACTTTCACTCTTAATTACTTCCTTTTGTATTACAGAACGAAGACTTACATTAGTATTTCCAAATACAGAACTTATATCACTTAAAACACCTGGTTCATCTTCAACCTTTGCTCTAATGTAATATTTACTCTTAATTTCTTTAACAGACATAACTTCTTTTTTCCACAAGTTATTCTTTTCAACTACTGATGCATTATCACCATCTACATCTGATCTTACAATTGATACTATATCTGCAACAACAGCACTTCCTGTTGGAAGATCTCCTGCTCCTCTTCCATAGAACATTAAATCTCCTACTGCATTACCTTTTACAAATACAGCATTAAATGAATCAAATACATTAGCAAGCGGATGTGTTTCTGGAATCATTGTTGGGTGAACTCTAAGCTCTAATCTTCCATCTACATCTTTTGCTATTGCTAGAAGCTTTATTACTCTTCCAAAGCTCTTTGCATATTTCATATCTTCATCTGTTATTTTTGTAATGCCTTCTCTATATACCTTATCGCTATCTATCTTAGTTCCAAAGGCAAGAGAAGCTAAAATAGCTAATTTATATTGAGCATCAAAACCTTCTATATCTGAAGTTGGATCTGCTTCTGCATATCCTTTTTCTTGAGCTTCCTTTAATACATCTTGGAACTTACTTCCTTCAAGTTCCATCTTACTTAAAATAAAGTTAGTTGTTCCATTTACTATACCATATAATTCTTGAATTTTATTAGCTGTAAGACTTTCATTTATTGTTTGAATTATTGGAATTCCACCTGCAACACTTGCTTCATAATTAAGCATTACACCTTCTTTATCAGCATTCTTATAAAGAGTATCTCCATCTGTTGCTAAAAGCATCTTATTAGCTGTTACTACATGTTTTTTCTTTTTCATAGATTCAAGAATATATTCTCTTGCTGGTTCTATTCCACCCATTACTTCAACAACAATTTTAATTGAATTATCCTTTAAAATATCATTAAAATCAGTAGTAACTATTTCGTCAGGTACATTAATCCCTCTATCTTTATTTTTATTTCTAACAAGGATTTTTGCTATTTCAACCTTACATCCTGAACGCTTCATAATTTCTTCTTCATTCTCTTTTAAAATCTTCCAAACTCCACGACCAACATTACCTAATCCTAGTAAGGCTATTTTTACTTTTTTCATCTATACATTTCCCCCTTTTTAGTCCCCAACTTATATACTATATAATTATATTACTTTTTTTCATTATTTTCTATAGTTTTTATATTTTATTGATAACACTCCAATATATTCAATAGAAGATTTCATAATATTTGTCCTATTTATTATAAATTTCATAACAGATTGAATATACTCTCATAGTAAAAAATAAACATAAATATAAGCAAGTAATTATAGGAGTATAAAATATGTATCTTAATCAAGAAGTAATGCCTATATTTCTTTCATTATTAGCAGGACTTTCTACACTTATAGGTGCATTCATGGTATTTTTTTCAAAAACTCAAGATAAAAAACTAATAACCTTTGCTCTTTCCTTTTCTGCTGGTGTAATGATTACTATATCTTCTACAGATCTTCTTCCAACAGCTAGCGAAACACTGAATAAAATATATGGAAAACTAAATGGTGGTTTTCTTTCTATATTATTTTTAATAATTGGAGTTATAATAGCTTTTTTAATTGATAACTTTATTCCTGAAAATGAGAATATAGGAGTAAATACTGATAGTAATAATAATTTATTTAGAGTAGGTTTTGTATCTATGATTGCTCTAATGTTTCATAACTTTCCTGAAGGTATTGCCACATATATATCAGGCTTCCAAGACACTGCCCTTGGCATTACTATTGCTATGGCTATTGCCCTTCATAATATTCCAGAAGGGGTTTCTATAGCCATGCCAATATATTATTCAACAGGAAGTCGAAAAAAAGCATTTTTCTATACCTTTATATCAGGAATAGCAGAACCTGTAGGTGCTATTATGTCCTTTCTTTTTCTAAAACCTTATATTAATGATTTTATATTAAGTGTAGTTTTTGCATTAGTAGCTGGAATAATGATTTATATTTCTTTTGCAGAACTTATTCCTGAAGCAAAATCCTATAATCATAATTTAATTTATATTTTTTCTTTAATATTAGGTATATGTATAATGCCAATAAGCCACTTATTCTTATAGCACTAATATAAAATCAGCTGTAGAAAATCTACAGCTGATTTATTACATGTTAATTAATATTTCATTAATTTCTTCACTTACTCTTATTCTTTCATCATATATCCACTGAAAATCAAATTTCAAGTTGAATAATTTATTAAATGAATAGTACATATTAATTTTTTGATAGTATATTTCAAGTTCATCTAATACACCACTATTTATTGATGGTCTTGTTATTGTTTTAGATTTAGCTATAAATAATTCATCTACATAGAATAAGAATTGCTCCATTAATTCATCACTTGTTACATCAAAAGGAACTTTTAAAAGTTTCCACTGAACCTCTTCCATTAGCTTATAGCTCTTTAATTTTTCAAGGACTATTATATAATCTGATATATCCATCTTTCTATAATAGTCAAGCTCTTCTTTTCTTGCACTCCAAAGAGCTAGCTTTTCAATTAAAGGAAGAGTTTTAATTCTAAGTATTGCATCTGATGGTCCTATTACAGCCTCAGTTATTTCTCTATCCTGTTCTAATATCTTATCTCTTACAAACTTATTATTTCTAGCTGAAGTTACATACCCAGTATCATAAATACCTATACGTCCTGCTCTTCCTGCTATTTGTTTTACTTCTTGAGATGTTAAATCACGAATTTCTTCTCCATCAAATTTCTTTGTTGATAAGAATATTATTCTTCTTATAGGAAGATTAACTCCCATTCCAATAGCATCTGTTGTTATAAGCAGCTTTGTTTCTCCTTTAGTAAACTGTTCATACTGCATTCTTCTAACTTCTGGTGGAAGATCTCCATAAATAATACTTGCTCTTTCTCCTCTTTCAGCGTATTCCTTAGCTAAAGTTAATACCTTCTTCTTAGAAAATAAAACTATTGCATCTCCATCTTGAATGTCGTTTTGATTAAATTCATTTTCTTCCACAACTAAAGGTATCTTTCTCTTATACTCATGTATTTCATAATCATCCCTGCAATCTTTAAGCATTGTTTCAATAATGTATTTAGCATTCATAGCTCCACATATATGTATTTCCTTAGCTCTTATTCCAAGGACAGCTCTACTCCATGCAGCTCCTCTTTGAGAATCATCTATCATTTGAATCTCATCAATTACTGCAACTTCATATTGTTTTTTTAAATTAAGCTTTTCAATAGTACAAGACATATGTGTAGAACCTTCATGTACTATTTCCTCTTCACCAGTAGCTAAATCACATAATATACCCTCATTATTTAGTCTTTCATAATTTTCAAGAGCTAATATTCTAAGAGGTGATAAATAAACACCATTTTTACAAGTTTTTAATCTTTCTATGGCATTATAAGTCTTCCCTGTATTAGTATCTCCTAAATGAATAACAAACTTTCTTCTCATACCTCTAGCTTCTCTGTATTCATCCTTAGGATTCATTGGAAAATTTTCTTCAAATTCCTTAGAAATCATCTTTGGTATATGTTTTTTTGTAAGAACAGTTAATATTCCTGAATTTAAAAGGACTTTGTAATTTCCTCTTGCAACTTCATAATAATCAAAATCGCAATTATTTTTTCTATTATAATCTTCTATTATTCTTTTTCCTACATATTCTAAAGCTTCATTATATCTATCAGATACATCTTCAAAATCCTTGAAGCCTTCATTTTCCATCTCATTTAAAAGTAATATCTTTTTTCTTAAAGTAGACTCATGTTCATGCAAAGCTCCACCCTTTGAATGATGGACAATTTCTTCTATTTGATTAATTTGACTTTTTAACTTTTTATATTCTCTATGGGCTGCATTTTTCTTCATGTATTTCCTCCCTTATCTCTTAACATTAATTAATGTACTAAAATAAACTCTTTACTATATTATACTATATTTAATAATTTCAAATACACTAAATAAAAAAACACTAACACATTTACTAACCTTTCATATACTGTTTATGTATAATTATTTTAATATTCTATCTTAACAGGAGGAACCTATATGTTTGGATATATTACCCCTGTACAAGGTGAACTTACAGTAAATGATTTAAATAAATTCAAAACTTACTACTGTGGATTATGTTTATGTCTAAAAAACAAGTTTGGTAATATACCACGTATTTTCCTAAACTACGATACAACTTTCTTTGCTGTATTTTTAGATGGTTTATGTAAAGGTAGCCCTAAGGAAAAATCATCAAACTGTATAAGACATCCCTTTACAAAAAGAAATTTCATATATGATAACGAAGCATTAGATTATGCTGCAGACTTAAACATTACCTTCGTATACTACAAACTTTTAGATAATATACTAGATGCTAATGATTTAAAAAGTTTAGGTTCTTCAAAAGTTCTTAAATACTATTATAGTAAAATTACAAATAAAAAATTAAAGGATACCATTTTTAATTCACTATCTGATCTTCATACCTTAGAAAAAAGCAGATTGTCCTACCCAATAGATACTATATCCCATCCTTTTAGCCACATTACAGGAAGTATTATGAGAGACTTTCCAGGACAGCTTACGGATGACTCTGAAAAACTTAGAGAAACCTTATATAACTTTGGCTATTCCTTTGGGAAATGGATTTATCTTATAGATGCCTTAGATGACTTAAAAGAAGATTTAAACTGCCATATGTTTAATCCTTTAGAAAAGGCTTATAATAAAAATTATACTTACTCTATCCTTGTAGAAGCTGTAAAAGAAAATTTAGACTTCACCATATTAAATTTAATAAATAACTGCAATAGCATAATAGAAAAATTACATTTTTATAAAAATGAAAGCATAATAAAAAATACTATTAACTTAGGACTAATTGATACATACATGAACATTTTATATAAAATTTGATATATTAATACTATGAATATATAATGAGGAGTTTATTATATGGATCCTTATAAAGTTTTAGGAATATTACCCCACTCATCTGATTCTGAAATTAAGGAAGCTTATTCTAACCTTATGAATACTTATAATTTAGATGATCTTCAAGATGATTCTGTAAAACTAATGTATGAAGAAAAAATAAATGAAGCAAATGAAGCTCTGCGTGTTATCACAGATAATAGAACATTAGAAAAAGTAAGAGATTTAATTGAAAGTGATGATTTTATTGCTGCCGAAGCTAATTTAAATTTAATATCTGATTCTCATTCAGCTGAATGGAACTATTTAAAAGGAATTCTTTTAATAAAGAAAGGCTGGATTGATTCAGGAGTAAATCACATAAAAAGAGCTGCAAATATTAATCCATATAATGATGAGTACATTACTACTATTCAAAAACTTAATCAGAAATTAGTTCCTTTAAAAAATAATCATCAAAGACAAACTCAAAATAATTCTTCACTATGTTCTAATAATAACAGTGGAAATAAAGGAGGATTATGCTAATAAAGACTGGCTTTATACCAGTCTTTATTTTATAACTAATCTTCTTTTATAAGCTCATTTTTTATAGGAGTAGTCTCTTCTCTAGATAATAATTTTTTTATATTCTCACTAGATGCTATTTTTTCTTCTACAAATTTATTAACTTCATTTTCTGCATCTATTAGCACTTTTAGACTACTTTCTACAACTATATCCTTATTTACATAACTACTTTTACTGCTTTTCTTAGAAGAACTTTGGGCTTTTTTCATAAATTCACTAAAAGATGAATGAGCATTGGTATTAACTTGATTCTTATTAATATCACCTTTATTAACTTCTTTTACCATATGCATATTTTCATATTCTATTCTATCTAATTGAACTTTTTTATTATTATCCATATAGATTCACCTCCTAATTTCTATTAATATATTTTCGAGATTTTTTTTATATAACTTAATACTTAAGCATATTATTTATTTTTTATGCTTGGGTTTCAATATATTAACATAAACAAAATCCTTTATCTGAGCAAATAATTCCCTATCTCTGTAGACTTCAATATCATCATAGTCTCTTAAATCTGACTTAATACCATATGCATTTATCCCCATTTTCTCTGCTAAATAAAGGGCTCTAGGAAGATGATGTTCATTAGTAATAATAATCATACTCTCAATATGAAATACTTCTTTTGCCCAATATATACTGTCATAAGTTGATACACCTGACTTATCTAATAGTATAGTACATTCATTCCCATTTTCTTTATTAACCTCAATGGCAGTTATGAGCCTATCTGCTAGCATTTCATTATCAACCTCTTTATTTTTACTTTTTATGCCTAAAACTAAAATATTTTTAATATTACAAGGTACCTTTTTATTTTTAAGTATTTTCCGTGCACCATAACTTTGTACAGTATCAATCATTAACAAAACAGTAATCATAGCAAAAAAGGCTAGAATTAATATAAAAATAATCATTTTACTCAACACCTTTTTTTCTCTTACTATTAATATATCTATCTATTGCCTTTTTGCTAATAAAATATAGAATTTTGTCAAATATAATTTGTTAATCTATACTGTTAATCTAAAAAAGCCGCCTCACTTAGTGAGACAGCTTTTAATTATTCTTCTATTTCTTTTTTAGGCTCAGCAGCTATTTTTATACCAAGCTCACTTAATTGTTTTTCATCAACTATGTTTGGTGCTTCGCTTAAATAGCAGTATGCATTTTGGTTTTTAGGGAATGCTATAACATCTTTTATGTTATCAGTTCCAGCTAAGAACATTATCATTCTATCGAAACCAAATGCTAATCCACCATGTGGTGGTGGTCCAAATTTAAATGCATCAATCAAGAAGCCGAATTTTTCCATAGCTTCTTCTTCACTGAAGCCTAAAGCTCTAAACATTCTTTCTTGAAGGTCCATATTATGAATTCTTATAGAACCTCCTCCTAATTCTTCACCATTTAAAACTAAGTCATAAGCCTTAGATCTTACTGCTCCTGGATTAGATTCGATCATATCTATATCTTCATCCATTGGTGCAGTGAATGGGTGGTGACATGCCTTAAATCTTTCTTCTTCTTCACTGTATTCGAATAATGGGAATTCAGTAACCCAAGTAAACTTAAATTCGCTCTTATCCTTTATTAAATCAAATTCTTTAGCTAAGTGTAATCTTAATGCTCCTAAGCTATCAAATACAACTTGGTTCTTATCTGCAACTATAAGTACAGCATCTCCTGTTTCTGCTCCCATAGTTTCTGCTATCTTAGCTGTAACATCATCTGTTAAGAACTTAGCTATTGATGATTTTACTCCATCTTCTTTAAATTGAATCCAAGCAAGACCTTTAGCTTTATATCCTTTAACGAATTCTCCAAGCTTATCAAGAGGCTTTCTTCCAAGAGAAGCTCCACCCTTTAAGCATAAAGCTCTAACTGATCCGCCATTTTCTATAGCTGATTTAAATACTACAAAATCCATATCCTTAACATCTTCTGTAATATCAGTTATAAGCATATCAAATCTTATATCTGGCTTATCTGAACCATACTTTTCCATAGCTTCCTTAAAAGTCATTCTTTGGATTGGAAGCTTAACTTCATGTCCTATAACTTCTTTAAATACATGAGCTATTAATTTTTCATTGTATGATATTATATCTTCTTCTTCTACAAAGCTTAATTCCATATCTACTTGAGTAAATTCTGGTTGTCTATTAGCTCTTAAATCTTCATCTCTAAAGCATTTAGTTATTTGATAGTATTTATCAAATCCTGATACCATTAATAATTGCTTAAAGATTTGTGGTGATTGAGGAAGTGCATAGAACATTCCTGGATAATTTCTTGATGGAACTAAGTAGTCTCTAGCTCCTTCTGGTGTAGACTTAGTAAGTATTGGTGTTTCAACTTCTAAGAATCCATTCTTATCCATAAAGTCTCTTATTGCCTTAGATGCCTTATTTCTTATATTGAAGATTTTAAACATATCTGGTCTTCTTAAATCAAGATATCTATATTTTAATCTTATTTGTTCTGAAGCATCTAATCCTTCTTTAATGTATATTGGTGGTGTATCTGATTCTGAAAGAATTTTCACATTTTCACATAAAAGTTCTACCATTCCAGTTTTCATATTTTCATTTGGTGATTGTCTTTTTACTACCTTACCAGTTACAGCTATGCAGTATTCTGGCTTTATAGTTTTAGCTTTTTCAAAAGCTTCTTTATTTATTTCTTCACCAAATACAACTTGCATTATACCTTCTCTATCTCTAAGATCTATAAAGTCAAGTCCACCTAATTTTCTATTTCTTTGAACCCATCCCATTAGAGTAACAGTTTGCCCTATATGTTCTTCTCTAGGTTCACCACAATACATGGTTCTTTTTAATCCGCCTAAAGCTTCTCCCATTTATATGTCATTCCTTTCTCATTTAATTGCATTAACAATTTCTTCTATATTATCAAGAGAAACTTCAAATATTTCTCCGTCAGACATTCTTTTTAACTTTATAACTCTATTTTCTAGTTCATCATCACCTAAAACAGTAGTAAATCTAGCTCCTATTTTATTAGCATATTTCATTTCTGCTTTAAAGCTTCTTCCCATGTGATTAATTTCAACTTTTGCTCCATTAATTCTTAACTTATTAGCAAGAACAAAAGCTTCTTTATAAGCTTCTTCTCCTCTTGAACCTATGTAAAGAGCAAAATCTTCTTCTTTTGGTATTTCAACGCCTTCATTTTCAAGAGCCATAATCATTCTTTCAATACCCATACCAAATCCAATGGCAGGCATATCAGGTCCATTTAACTCTTCAATAAGTTTATCATATCTTCCTCCACCTATTACAGTAAAGTCATCATTGATAATTTCAAATATAGTTTTAGTATAATAATCTAATCCTCTAACTATTGTTGGATCTATTACATATGGAATATTTAATAAATCTAAATATTCTTTTACTTTATCAAAGTGGTCTCTACATTCATCACATATATAATCTAATATGCTAGGCGCACCTTTAGTTATTTCTTTGCATTTCTTTTCTTTACAATCTAAAATTCTCATAGGATTCTTTTCAAATCTGCTTTTACATGTATCGCAAAGATCATCATAATTTTTGCCTAAGTATTCCTTTAAGGCTTCATTATATTTAGCTCTACATGTAGGACATCCTAAATTGTTCATGTGAAGTTCTAACTTAGTTAAACCTAATTTTTTTAAAACATCCATTGCAAATGCAATTACTTCACCATCTATTGATGGTTCTTTAGATCCAAAAACTTCTAATCCACATTGATGGAATTGTCTAAGTCTTCCCTTTTGTACATTTTCATATCTAAAGCATGGTGTTACATAATATAACTTTGTTGGTTGAGCTTCATTAAATAATCTTCCTTCAATAAATGCTCTAACTGCTGGTGCTGTTCCTTCTGGCTTTAATGTTATACTTCTGTTACCTTTATCATTAAAAGTATACATTTCTTTTTGTACTACATCTGTAGTATCTCCAACACCTCTTAAAAATAATTCAGTATGCTCAAAGATAGGTGTCCTTATTTCTCTAACTCCAAAGTTTTTTGCAACACTTTTAAATGTGTTTTCAACATAGTGCCATTTATAGCCATCTTGAGGTAGCATATCTTTGGTACCTTTAGGTGCTTGCATTTCCATTACTTAATCCTCCTTATTTATATAACGTATCTAGTAACTTAATCTTACTATCTACCATTTCTTTAATTCTATCAACATAGCCTTTAACATCTTTTACATTTCCAAAACGTTCTATTCTTCCTTCATCTATAAATACAACCTTTGTAACTGCATCAGCGCCAAGTGCTATAATTGTCTGATTATCTTCTATCATTTCCATATTATAAAGACATTCTTTGCCTTTTTTTGTATACCCTAGGTTTTCCATATTTCCAACCATGTTCTTTTGTCTATACATATAATAAGGTTGTAAATCTAAATCTTTAGCTAACTTACGGCTTTCATCATACATCTTTAAAACTTCATCTTGGCTCTTAAGTCCAAGACCTTTCTTTAGTATAAAGTTTTCATACATGATTGAACCTCTTTTTAAAGATAATCCATGAACTGTAAGACTATCTGGTGAAAGTTTTTTAATTTCTTCAGCTGTATACTTAGCTTCTTCTAAACCTTCTCCTGGAAGCCCAATTATCATGTCCATATTTATATCTTCAAAACCTAATTCTCTTGCTAATTTAAATTTCTCTCTTATATCATCTGAAGTATGTCCTCTACCTATAAGTTTAAGAGTTTTATCATTCATAGTTTGAGGATTAATACTTATTCTTGTAACATTATACTTCTTCATAGACTTTAACTTTTCTTCAGTAATAGAATCTGGTCTTCCACATTCTACAGTAAATTCCTTTATATTTCTAGAGTCTACAAAGGAATTATATATCTTATTCATAATATTTTCAAATTCTTCTTCATTTACTGCAGTTGGAGTTCCTCCCCCAAAGTATACAGTCTCTATTTTTAATCCTTTTTTATCAATATACTTCTTTATTTCTTGAATTTCATAGCTTAAAGCCTCTAAATATGATGATACAAGTTTTTTATTACTACCTATAGGGTTAGCTGCAAAAGAACAATATAAACATCTTGTTGGACAAAATGCCATTCCTACATAAACTGAAATAACTTTTTCATCAGTATTAACATACTTTTCTTCAAATTCTGCAACGTCTATACATAATTTTGCTTTTTCAGCTTGAGTATAATGTTCTTTATAGAATATATCTTCTATTTCCTTTTCGCTTTTTCCTTCTTTTAAATGCTTTAAAGCAATTTTTGAAGGTCTTATACCAACTAAAGTACCCCATGGATATACTTCTCCAGTAATATCTGATAAAGCTTTAAAAATAGCCTTTTTTATAGTCTCTTTTTTAGCTTCTTCTTCTGTAAATAAAACTTCTCTAAATATATCTTCATATTTAAAAGTAATCTTTTCATCTGTTATGTTAACTTCATATTCGCCTTCTGTTTCTGAAAACTTAAGCTCATCTAATGTATAATAAATATTAAACATTTGATAAACATCATAGCGATATTTAAAATCATTTAATTTTATATTTCTTTCCATTTTTTCTCCTTAACTTAAATAAGGATTTCTCTCCTTTTCATATCCTATAGTAGATGATGGTCCATGTCCAGGACATACTATTGTATTATCATCAAGCTTTACCAATTTTTTAATGCTATCTATTATTTTATTAAAATCTCCACCTAGGAAATCAGTTCTACCCACATTTGTTCTAAATAAAGTATCACCTGTAAATAAGTATTCATCTATCAAGAATGAAAGTCCTCCTTCAGTATGTCCAGGTGTGGCTATTACTTTAACATCATGTTTTCCTAATTTTATAATATCTCCATCTAATAAATATTTATCAGCTTTTCTTACCTTAGGAAATAATTGTGGTAGTTTTTCTTGATACTCTTCATCAACTTTACTCATATAAAATGGCACATTATATTTATCTGCAATTTCTTCAACTGCTCCTAAATGATCAAAATGTCCATGAGTCAATAGTATATATTCTAAATTGACATCTAAGCTTTCTAATGCAGCTATTATTTTCCCAGCTTCATCACCTGGATCTACTAAGAAAGCTTTTTTAGTTTCTTCATCAATTACTATATAGCAATTTTCTTCAATTTCACCTGTAATTACTTGTCTTACCTGCATTAATAACACCTCACACTTTTAAAAATTTTTTTTACTATCTAATAATATAGTAACTGGGCCATCATTAACTATATCTACAGTCATATCAGCTCCAAATTTTCCACATTCAACTTTTAATCCACTCTTTTTTATTTCACTTAAAAAAGTTTCATATAAATTTTCAGCATCACTTCCCTTCATGGCCTCCATAAAATTAGGTCTTCTCCCTTTTCTACAGTCTCCATAAAGGGTAAATTGAGATATAATTAATAACTCTCCCTTTACATCAAGTAAAGAATTGTTCATTTTATCACTTTCATCTTCAAATACTCTTAGATTAATAATTTTATCTTTTATATAATTAATATCTTCTATAGTATCATCCTTTGAAATTCCAAGTAAAACATTAAAACCTCTTGATATTTCACCTATAACTTCACCATTTACAGATACCCTTGAAGATTTTACTCTTTGTACTACTGCTCTCATTATACATTCTCCTAATTATTCATTCTAAATACATCAACTACACCTGGTAATTTTCTTATTTTCTTCATAAGTTCTTTTAATTGATCTCTTGTATCAATTTTTATCTTTATACTTATTAATGCTTCATTATCCTTTGTTGAATTAGCTGTTAATGAATTTAAATATAAATTAGAATCTGTAATTACTTTTGTAATATCAGATAAAATTCCCTGCCTGTCCTCAGATTTAACTCTTACCTCTGCAATATATGAAGCCCCTTTAGCTGTTCCCCATGAAACTTCTAAAACCTTATTTGGATCATGCATAATTAAGGATTGTAAATTTGAACAATCAGTTCTATGTACAGAAACCCCTCTTCCTTTTGTTATATATCCCATAATTTCATCACCAGGAACAGGATTACAGCATCTTGCAAATCTAACCATAAGATTACTTTCACCCTTAACAGTTATTCCATAATCATTATTAGGTTTATTATTTTTTTCAGCCTTTTGAATTTGCTCTTCAATAAATTTATTTTCAGCATTTTCACTATTCTTTTCTTTTTCTAAAAGATTCTCTTCCTTTAGTTTTGCTACAAATGCTGATGCACTAATATTTCCCATCCCAATTACAAAATATATATCTTCTGTATTATGTATATTATATCTCTTTTGCATTCTTTCATAAGCATCCCCATGAGTTATGTCAGCTAAATGAACTCCTTGTTTTTTAAGTTCTTTTTCAAGTAGCTCTCTTCCTCTATTAATGCTTTCGTCTCTTTTAGCCTTTTTAAACCAAGATCTGATTTTACTCTTAGCCTGATTACTTTTTGCTATATTAAGCCAGTTCATACTTGGCCCCTTTGATGAAGCTGATGTTATTATTTCAACAATTTCACCAGTTCTTAGTTTATAATCTAAAGGAACAATCTTACCATTTACCTTTGCTCCTATACACTTATTACCTACGTCAGTATGTATTCTATAAGCAAAGTCTATTGGTGTTGAACCACTAGCTAAATTAATAACTACACCCTTAGGAGTAAATACAAATACTTCATCTGAGAATAAATCAATTTTAAACCCTTCAATAAACTCTTCTGCATCAGAAGTTTCCTTCTGCCACTCTAACATATCTCTAAGCCATGCAAGCTTTTGTTCAAAATTCTTTTCTTCTCTACCTTCCTGAGATTCAGTATCACCTTCTTTATACTTCCAGTGAGCTGCAATACCATATTCAGCAGTCTTATGCATATCAAAAGTACGAATCTGTATTTCAAAGGTCTTTCCTTGTGACCCTATTACAGTTGTATGAAGTGATTGATACATATTAGGCTTAGGCATAGCTATATAATCTTTAAATCTTCCTGGAATAGGAGTATAAATTGTATGAACTATACCTAAAACTGCATAGCAATCCTTAACTGAATTAACTAAGATTCTAATAGCTGTTAAATCAAAAATTTGTTCAAGACTCTTATTTTTATTTACCATCTTCTTATATATAGAATAAAAATGTTTTGGTCTTCCTTCAACATCACAATCGATTCCAGCCTCTTCAAGTTTAGCAACTATCTCTTTTATTATTCTAGCAATATAGTTTTCTCTTTCTACTCTTTTTTCTGCAATATCCCTTACTAATTGATAATATTCTTCTTCATGTAAATATCTAAAAGAAAGATCTTCTAATTCCCACTTAATCTTAGACATACCAAGTCTATGTGCAAGGGGAGCATAAATATCTAAAGTTTCTTTTGCCTTTCTCTTTTGTTTTTCCTTAGAAACAAACTTAAGGGTTCTTAAATTATGTAATCTATCTGCAAGTTTTATTATTATTACTCTTATGTCTTTTGCCATAGCTAATAACATCTTTCTAACATTATCAGCTTGTTGCTCTTCCTTTGTTTTATATTCTATTTTCCCTAACTTAGTAACCCCTTCAACTAAAGTGGCTACTTCCACATTAAAAATTTCGCTCATTTCTTTAAATGTACATGGTGTATCTTCTAAAACATCATGCAATAATCCGGCAACTATAGTGTTAGTATCCATACCTAGTTCAGCTAAAATTTCCGCAACTTCAACAGGATGAATTATATATGGTTCTCCAGAATCTCTTTTTTGATTTTTATGAGCTTCTTCTGCAAAATGATAAGCTTTTTTTACTAAATCTATGTCTACATTACTACAATTATCTTCTATCTTTTTTAGCAAGGTCTCTATCAAGATAATCTCTCCTATACATATATTTTCTATTTTTAAAAATCAAAGGCTGGTCATCGAACCAGCCCAAAATTTCTATTAAGAATATTATATATTATTATTTATTGGTTTTCAATAAACTTATTAAATAACCTGATTTTTATACTTTTTTATATGTTAAAAAAGAACCCATAAATGAGTCCTTAAATCTTCCTTATATTATACTTCATAATCAACTAAAGATAATACGTCATATCCTTCTAATTTTTCTCTTCCTTTTAATTCAGTTAATTCAATAGCAAAGTCTAAAGAAACTACTTCTCCTCCAACACTTTCAACTAACTTAGCAACAGCTTCTATTGTACCACCAGTTGCTAATAAATCGTCAACTATTGCAACTTTTTGACCTTTTTTAATAGCATCTTTATGTATTTCTAATGTATCTGTTCCATATTCTAAATCATAATCAACTGAAACTGTTTCTCCTGGAAGTTTTCCTTTTTTTCTAACTGGCACAAAACCTACCCCAAGTGCATATGCAACTGGCACTCCAAAAATGAATCCTCTTGCTTCTGGTCCAACAACTAAGTCAACATTCTTATCTTTTAAATGTTCAACTATCTTATCAACTGCATATTTAAAACCTTCTCCATCAGCAACTAAAGTTGTTATATCTTTAAAGCTTATTCCTTCCTTTGCGAAATTTTCAATTACCCTAATCTTGTTTCTTAAGTCCATTTTTGTTTCCTCCAATAAATATATATTTTATACAAATAAATCTTACACAACAGCTGGTTTCTTTAGCTTTTTCAAATATTTAGCTATTTGTTTAGCTCTATCCTTATCTACTGTTGTTAATAATTCTAAAATTATCCTCGCATTATTCACAACACCAACCGTACTTCTCGTTGGAGTAATAAGTTCTATAATATTTTTTATATCATCATCATTCAATTCATTAATCTCATCTAGATTCATTATAGCTTTTAATCCATTATTATTCGTATTTATCAAAAATTTTCTACCTTTTTTTAATATAACACCATTTTCACCACGAGGACATACCTTAGCCCATTGTCCACCTATAAATATCAAATCCAAGTATTTATTAATATTTTTCATATTATAAGATATAGCTACAGCTTGCATTAATTTAAAAGTTAATGCACTTAAGGATAAATTTTTATATTTATAATTGCAGCCTTTTTGTCTTGGATTTATATAGACATAATTTCTTTTTCTAACAGTTCTTCTATTTTCAATTACTATCAGGTCTATATTTAAATCTTTGCAAAGTCTTTCTTCTTTTTGTGATTTTAAATCTAATCCTATTGTAATAAGTAAATCGGCTCCTAAAAAAGCAACTGCATCTTCTACATCTTTACATTCTACTGATTTACAACTTTCTCCACCTTCATGTATAAGGTACTCAACGTCAGCATTTAAATATCTTAAAATAAGACTTAAAGATGCCACTGAACATATTGATTCTACCGATGAGGTGCCATAAACAACTATTTTATTTCTATTATTCACTGCGTAGACTAATTTTTTAATAGCTTCATTCATATGTCTAAGTAAAAAGGGATTATATCCAGTTATGTAATTTGGACTATAAATACTCTCCCAAAAATTACGCATGACTTACTCCTCCATTAATAAGAAAACATATATATTATAGTGTATATTAGTCATAATAGCAAATCATTTTTGAAGAAAAAAAAATACTACCTAATATTTTCAATTTATTAGGTAGTACTTATATATTTAAGCTACTGCTTTTTTATCTTTATTTTTCTTTTTCCAATCCTTAATTACAACCCATAAAGATGGTGCAATTAATACAGAAGAATATCCACCTGAAAGAATTCCAATTATTATTGGGAATGCAAATTCTCTAACAGAAGGTACAAATACATAAACACTTACTATAGTAAATAAAGTTGTAATTGTAGTATATATTGATCTTCTCATTGTTTGATTTACACTTAAGTTTGCAATTTCAGAATTACTCTTTCTTCTTGTCTTCTTAGAGTTTTCTCTAATTCTATCAAATATTACTATTGTAGCATTAATTGAATACCCTACTATAGTTAATATGGCTGCAATAAATGGAGAGTTAATACTTAAGTCAAATATTGCATAAACACTTAATGTAATTAATACATCATGCATTAATGCTGCTAAAGCAACTATACCTGATTTAAACTCAAATCTTATAGCAATATATATAAGCATTGCAACAAATGCAATTCCAAGGGCTGTGAAAGACTTTTTAGTAAGGTCTTCACCTATAGATGCACCTATTTCATCTTGAGATACTAAAATATCTTCATCTGTTGGATACTTTTCTTTTATTTTTGTAATAATATCATCAAGTTTTCCCGAATCAAGATCTGTAGATTTTATTTGATATTGTGTTTCATCTATTGTATTAGTAACTGCATCACTACAATATTCTTTTACTATACTATCTACTTCATCTTTATTAAAATCTGAACCTAATTCTAAAACTACCTTTGAACCACCTTTAAAATCAATACCTATATTTAAACCTTTAACGGCCATCGAAACTAATCCAAGAGCTATAATAATAATTGATATAGCGAACCAAATTTTCTTCTTTTCAACTATTTTAATCATTATGCTTCTACCTCCTTCTTTTTCTTAACGCCGCCTATATGTGATGGTTTTGAAAGTATACCCATTTGAACAGCATTATTCATTAAGAATTTAGTAACTACTAAGGCTGTAAATAAACTTACTAGTATACCAACCATAAATGTTACAGCAAAACCTTTTACAGAACCTGAACCACATAAATATAATACAAGAGCTGCAATAATTGTAGTAACATTTGAATCTACGATTGATGATAAAGCATTTTCAAATCCTCTTTTTACTGAAGTACTTACTGAAACACCTTTTCTTAATTCTTCTCTCATTCTTTCAAAAATAAGTACATTTGCATCAACTGCCATACCAATTGTTAATAAGAAGGCTGCTATTCCTGGTAATGTTAAAGTAATTCCAATCTCTGCAAATAAAGCTAATACCAAAGTTATATACAATGTTAATGATATTGAAGCTATAAGTCCTGGTACTCTATAAACAAAAATCATAAATAAGAATACTAGGCCTACTCCTAAAATACCTGCTTTTACTGCATTAGGAAGTGCTGTTGCTCCAAGTTGAGACCCTACAGTTTGAACTGATGCAGCTTTTAATGTAACAGGAAGTGCTCCTGCATTAATAAGTCCTGCTAATCTTTTAGCTTCTTCAACAGATGTGCTTCCTGAAATACTAGCTTTACCATCTGATATTACTGCTTTTACAGTTGGACTACTAAGTAGTTCATCATCCATATAAATAGAAATTGCCTGTCCCATATATTTTTGTGTTGCTTCAGCAAATTTAGGTTGACCTTCTGAATTAAGTTCTAGAGAAACTTCTGGAGTTCCATCTTGAGCATTAGAAGTTGCTGTGGCCTTTTCTATATCAGAACCTGTAAGTAATACTTCACCATCTGGTGATTTAAAAGTCAATTCACCAGTTTGGCTTAATGAATCAACAATGTCAGAAGAATTGTATTTTCCTGGTATTTCTACTCTTATTCTTCTATCTCCTTCTGTTGTAACTGTTGTTTCCGCAACACCAATTTTATTAACTCTTAATTCTAATTGTTGCTTAGTTTTTTCTAAATCTTCTCTTGTAACACCTTCATCTTGGATTTCCATAACTACTGAAACCCCACCTTGAAGATCTAATCCTTGGTTAATTGCTTTACCCAAAGATTTAAATTCGAATCCACCTATTGTCGCACCATTTATACCAACAAAAGCAAAAATTATAATGGCAATAGTGCTTAATATAAATAATACTGAACTCTTAAATTTTGTCTTCATACTACTCCTCCTCAGTACTAGGGTCAAATTTCACAATTTGTTTCCATTATATCACACGATTATTTTAGAATAAAGATTTTTCAAGTATGATAACCTATTATTCACGCTATTTAGCCAATAAATAATTCCCCTAATAATACTAGATAAATCAAATTAAAATTCCATTTTTTATATACATATTAAAAATATTATTTATGTTTATATAACTTATTAAACGTCACCACCTTCTATTTTTTTCCTTTTTTATTCTCCCTCCAATTAATCCTCAAAATTAATGTACAAAGTGAAATCATATACATTTTTACCTAACTCTATTATTACTATAGCAATTTATTACATAAAAATCAATATAATACATAATACCTTATCGTAAAATGCCTTATTTAATACGTTTTTTATATCATTGCACTAAAAATATAAAAAAAAGATGCTCTTTAACATTTTTTTACAAAAATATTAAAGAGCATCTTTACTATTTATCCTCTTGGCTAACTTTATTAGCTATTGCATTTTTAGAAAACTTTAATCTTACCTTATCTGGACCCGATTCTAGAATTACATCATCACCATTAATATTAGTGATTTTTCCAATAATTCCTCCTCGTGTCATAACTTCGTCTCTAACTTTAAGTTCTGAAATCATAGTTTCATACTTCTTTTTTCTTTTTCTTTCTGGTATTAATATCATTGCATAAAATACTACTAATATTAATATCATTGGTGCTAACTGTATAAGCATACCCATATCTAACACTTCCTGCCTTCCTAAAAAGAAAAATGACTTTCTTTTTGTTACTTCGTAAAGTAGTTTACATTAAATAAATTTATCTTGTCAATACCTTATGCCTTTGCATTCCAGTCCTGTAATTTTTGTGCTTTAAATTCTGCAAATCTATCTTCATCTATAGCTTTTCTTATATCTTCCATAAGCTTGTTATAGAAATAAAGATTGTGAAGTACGCATAATCTCATTGCAAGCATTTCTTTAGCTTTAAATAAATGTCTTATATAAGCTCTTGTATAATTCTTACAAGCTGGACACTGACATCCTTCATCTATTGGAGATGCATCTAATTCAAATTTAGCATTCATTAAGTTTATTTTTCCATTAGCAGTAAACACTTGGCCGTGTCTTCCGTTTCTTGCTGGTAATACGCAATCAAAGAAATCTACTCCTCTTTCTACTGCTTCTAAAATATTTTCTGGAGTTCCTACTCCCATTAAATATATTGGCTTATCTTCTGGTAAATATGGAACTACAGCATCTATAACTCTATACATTTCTTCATGAGTTTCTCCAACTGCTAAACCACCTATTGCATATCCATCAAGATCCATCTTAGTAATAGTTTTAGCATGTTCAATTCTTATATCTTCGTAAACTCCACCTTGGTTAATACCAAAAAGCATTTGTTCTTTATTGATTGTTTCTGGAAGTGAATTAAGTCTATCCATTTCCTTTTTACATCTTTCAAGCCATCTTGTTGTTCTTGCTACAGAATTTAATACATATTCTCTTGAAGATGGATTTGGAATACATTCATCAAAAGCCATTGCTATAGTTGAAGCAAGATTACTTTGAATTTGCATTGATTCTTCTGGTCCCATAAATATCTTATGACCATCTATATGAGAACTAAAGTATACTCCTTCTTCCTTTATCTTTCTTATATTTGAAAGAGAAAATACTTGGAATCCGCCTGAATCTGTTAATATAGGTCTATCCCAATTCATAAATTTATGAAGTCCTCCCATTTTAGCTACAACCTTATCTGAAGGTCTTAAATGTAAATGGTATGTATTTGATAATTCAACTTGGCATCCTATATCCTTTAAATCCATTGATGATACAGCACCCTTAATTGCTGCTAATGTACCAACATTCATGAATACTGGTGTTTGTATAGTTCCGTGAGGTGTTCTAAATTCTCCTCTTCTTGCCTTTCCATCCTTCTTTAGTAACGTATATCTTTTAGACATTTTTTCACTGCTACTCAAAATATGGACAATTATACCCATATTGAGATTTTTCCTTCTTCAATGTATCCTATTTTGTAGTGAACAAATCACATACTACTTTAGGTTGATATGACACTCCAAAGGCGTAAATTCCCCACTTAGCCATGGGTACATATCTATAATTGCTTTAATTTATGCTATATTATAGATTTTGGCATCTCTTAAATTAAGACTTGCATTATAATCCCTATCAGCAACATACCCACATTCACATTTGTAAATTCTATCTTTAAGTTTTAAATCTTTTTTTATAGAACCACAAGAGTGGCATAATTTGCTTGAAGGGTAAAACCTATCAACAATTCTTAATTCAATTCCTAAAGCATTACATTTATTAGTTAATTTATTTCTAAATTCATAAAATTTCTGCTGCATCACTGCTTTAGATAAATGCTTATTCTTCATCAAACCTCTTACATTTAAATCTTCAATTGTAATATATTGTGGCTTGTTTCTTACCACACTACTTACAACTTTATTTATATAATCATTCCTCATATTGGTAAGTCTTTGATAAAGTATTTGTACTTTGACTATTTGTTTTTGGATATTTTGTCTAGTAGCTTTTCCTTTCTCTTTTTTATTTCTTAATTTTAAACTTTCATATTTCCTTGAAAGCTTTCTTTGTTCTCTTAATAATTTTTTTTCTAATTTTTTAACTCTTTGAGTTTTATTTATATTTTTATAAGGCTTATCAATATTGCTACAAATAGCAAAGTCCTTTAGCCCTAAATCAATACCTATTCCTTGATTCAAATTTTCCTGTGGCGTAATCTCTACATCTATTATTACAGATACGTAGTATCTATTTGCTTTTTTTGATACAGTTCCACTAGTTACTTTTGCTCCTACTGGAATATATCCATATTCCTTTAATCTTACATTTTTTAAAGTAGGTATCATTATTCTGTGTCTATCTACTTTCCAATCGCTTTTATTGTTTTTAGGAAAATATAATTTCACATCAGATTTATTCTTCTTCTTAAATCTTGGGAATCTAGATTGACCTTTGAAAAACCTTTTATATGCAGTTTCAGCATTTTGTATAGCTTTCTTTCTAGCTTTAGAACCGCACTTATTTATCCAAGAATATTCTTTTAAAACTTTAATTTCGTTATTTATATACTTATCAAAATCATTAGCACTCATAAAAGCTTGTTTTTTATCTATAAGACCTTCTTTAAATTGAAAATATAACTGATTATTAACTGAAATATACTCATTGTATAGCCATCTACAAATCCCAATACTTTGATCAATTTTCTGTATCTGTTTCATTGTTGGTTTTATTTCTACTTTGTAGTCTCTTTTCAATTTCTTCATCCCTTTCTATCTTCATTTTATATTTTCCTAATCCGCAGATTTTATAACTAAATACATGTAAGATTGATATAACTCAATTTATTTCCAATGTCTTTAATTATTTCATCTACTATTATTTATTCATTTAGAAGATATAAAGTTTAAAAGAAATTCTACTTGATTTTCAAATCATCTTTTTATCCGCTAGTAGAAACTCTTATGTAAATTTCTGTTTTTCTACTTACTCTCAGTTATTCAGCAAAATCTTTAGGTTTATAGTTATGTATTTATTCATTAATATCACCTATTGAGTACATATTGACACTCTTAAACATATTTATCTATACTTTTATCAGTTAAAGTCCATATCCTTAATTATTTTATAAACATAGCATCTCCAAAGGAGAAGAATCTGTACTTTTCTTTAACAGCTTCATTGTAAGCATTTAAAACATGTTCTCTTCCTGCTAAAGCTGAAACAAGCATTATAAGTGTAGATTCAGGTAAGTGGAAGTTTGTAATTAAGTTATTAATAACTTTGAACTTATAACCTGGATAAATAAATATATTAGTCCATCCACTTTGTGCTCTTACTAATCCATTCTCATCACCTATAGTTTCAAGAGTTCTTGTAGAAGTAGTTCCTACCGATATAACTCTCTTACCATTTTTCTTAGTATCATTAATTATTTTAGCATTTTCTTCATCTAAAACATAATACTCTGAATGCATATCATGGTTTTCTATAGTTTCAACCTTAACTGGTCTAAAGGTTCCAAGACCAACATGTAATGTTACATATGCTATATTTACGCCTTTTTCTTTTATCTTTTGTAATAATTCTTTTGTAAAATGTAAACCAGCTGTTGGTGCTGCTGCTGAGCCTTCTTCTTTTGAATAAACAGTTTGATATCTTTCTTTATCTTCAAGCCTTTCATGAATATATGGTGGAAGAGGCATTTCTCCAAGGGAATCTAAAACTTCTTCAAAGATACCTTCATATGTAAATTCAACTATTCTATTACCATCTTCTAATACATCAACAACTTCAGCTTTAAGCTTTCCATCTCCGAAAGTAAACTTTCTTCCTACTCTAGCACTTTTACCAGGCTTAGCTAGACATTCCCATCTATCTTTTTCTACTCTTCTTAATAATAAGAATTCTATTTTCCCACCTGTATTTTCTTTTTCACCTATAAGTCTTGCAGGCATAACTCTTGTATTATTTAATACTAAAGTATCTCCCTCATTTAAGTAATCTATAATATCATGAAAAACTTTATGTTCTATTTCACCAGTTTCTCTATCTAAAACCATTAATCTAGAATGGTCTCTTTCTTCTAGGGGATGCTGCGCTATAAGCTCCTCTGGTAAATAAAAATCAAAATCTGTAACTTTCAATATTAACACTCCTTGTACCTTTTAAATTTAGAAAAAACTTTTCTGTTCCCCATGTTTTGTTTTTCTATTCATTTGTCTCCCCAAATGCTCATAAGCTTTTTCAGTAGCAACTCTACCCCTTGGAGTTCTTATAATATATCCCATTTGTAATAAATATGGCTCATAAACATCTTCTAGTGAACCAAGTTCTTCTCCTATAAAATAAGATAAGGTTTCTATTCCTACAGGACCTCCTCCAAAGTTATCAATAATTGCTTCTAGAATTTTATTATCAACCCTATCAAAGCCTTTATCATCAACTTCAAGAAGTTCTAGTGCTTTTCTTGCTTCCTTTAAACTTATTAAACTATCTGAATATACTTCAGAATAATCTCTTACCCTTTTTAAAAGTCTATTAGCTATTCTTGGAGTTCCTCTAGATCTTCTAGCTATCTCAAGAGCACCTTCTTCTGTTATCCTGCATCCTAAAACAAGAGCACTTCTAATTATTATTTCCTTTAACTCAAGAACAGTATAGTATTCCATAGCACATAATACTCCAAATCTATCTCTAAGAGGAGCTGTAAGCATACCTATTCTTGTAGTTGCACCTATAAGAGTAAACTTTGGAAGATCTAATCTTATAGATTTTGCTGTTGCACCTTTTCCTATTACTATATCTAATGCATAATCTTCCATAGCAGGATAAAGAATTTCCTCTACACTTCTATTTAATCTGTGAATTTCATCTACAAATAAAACATCATTTTCCTTTAATGATGTAAGTATTGCAGCTAAATCTCCTGCCCTTTCAATAGCTGGCCCTGAAGTAACCTTTAAGCTTCCTCCCATTTCCTTTGCTATAATATTTGCAAGAGTAGTTTTACCAAGCCCAGGAGGTCCATATAAAAGTACATGATCTAAAGCTTCATTTCTCTTTTGTGCAGCTTTAATAAATACATCTAACTTTCCTTTTACTTTTTCCTGGCCAATATATTCATTTATTTTTTGAGGACGAAGACTTAATTCGCTATTATCTTCATCTAATTCTTTAGGAGTAATAATTCTTTCCATATTAAAGTGATACCTCCTATCCCATTAAAACTTTTAAACAGTTCTTAATTATATCCTCTACCGAATCTTCTTTATTTACTTTCTTTAATGCCATTTCAGCTTCCTTTTCACTATATCCTAGAGCCATAAGCGCTTCTAAGGCTTCATTTATAGCCAATGCATAGTTTGCATCTTCCTCGCCAGATAGCATATTTTCTTCATTATCTTTATCTATAATCATATCTTCTTTCTTTAACTTTTCTTTAAGTTCTAAGATAATTCTTCCTGCTGTTTTTTTACCTATTCCTGGAGCTCTACATATATGTTTTTCATCTCCCATTATAATAGCATATTTTAAGTTATTAACTCTGCTTATAGAAAGAAGAGATAGTGCTGCCTTTGCCCCTACTCCATTTATAGAGATTAATAACTTAAACATCTCTAATTCTTCTCTAGTTACAAAGCCATAAAGTCCAATAAAATCTTCTCTTACTATCTGTTCAAGATATAGCATAACCTCTTCACCACCACCTGGCATTTCTGACATGGTTGAACCTGATGTGAAAATTTTATATCCAATATTATTATTTTCTACTATTATATAGTCTTTATTAATACCTATATATTTTCCCTTTATATATTCATACATTTCTTATCCTCCAGTAAACTCTCCAAGTCTATCTCACTAAATCCTTATTATACTTTATCATTTAAAGATAAATCTTTCAACCATGATATTTTTTTTTAAAATACAGCTTGCATATTATAAACACATATATATTATGTATTTATAAATATACAAGCTGTACTAAATTCTAAGTTTATCATTTTAACTAATTATTAGAGAATTCTCCATCCTCAACGAAGTAGGTTGGAGATGAATCGCCGAAAGCGATAGCTTCTAATAATTGTTTGTTTATATTTCTAATATTTTTTGATATAATATAACTAATATGTTGTTCTTTCTAAACTGAATATATGGAGTTGCTTAGAGAAATTGGTTCTAAGCGTAAAATATTCAACCATTCGCCCATACTATAAGAGCGAAAAACAAGCCTTGACGATAGTATGACTGAGCAATGGATAATCCCTAAATGGGGTGGCTTCACGCCAAGAAGAAATCAAATGGCTTTTCTAAGTACGTCAGTACAAACCGTCGGAACGACGGGGTTAGCTTGGGTAAACTTATTCCATTAGGAATATTGACCAAGAAGCTCCCACTTCTATAAGTGGAGAGTAGTTCACTAAATTAAGATATTAATTCTGATACTTTTTCTTCTGCTTCATCTTTTGATTTACACTTTAGTTCATTGTTCTTAATCATTTCTTGATCATTTTTTGTAAGGTCTTTAAATTTTTTACCTTCTCTGAAAATATCATTTGTAGGATCTGTAATAGTTAGATTTCCTTCTTCGTCACTTGAATATATAGCAATGCATCCATCTGCTTCACCTATATAATAAATATTAGGTTCTATGCTATTTTCTGTACTTCTCTTATATACGAGTTCCTTATCATAAACGCCATCTAACGCATATCCTTTACTTGATAAAAATTCAGTTAACTCTTTTTGATTTAAATCTTCAGATATTTGAAATTCTTTTTTTAACTCTCCTAAAGCCTTTGAAGATTCTTTAGTATCTCCTTTAAATAATGTTATTAATATACTATTATCTAAAGGTTCTTCTTCCTTTATAGCAAGAGCCTCTTTATCTTCTTCTTCAATTTCTATTCTTTTATTATCTAAATAAGTACTAAATAGAAAAAAGCTAACTGTAAACAAACTAATTAATATAATTACACTAACAAATAATTTTCTTTTAATATTTATCATAAATTTCACTTCCTCTGTTTAAATTATGGACACATGTATATTTTTTTATACATTGTTTTAAATTGACAAATATGTATATTTGCCTTAAACTTTATACAAGTGTATATACACTTGTATATTCTATAAGGGGTTGTGTAAATTGGATCTAGTAAAAGAGATTAAAAAACTAAAAAAAGAAAAAAATGCATTAATTTTGGCTCATTTATATCAGCCAGCTGAAATACAAGATATTGCGGATATTATAGGCGATTCATACTTTTTATCTAAAAAGGCAGTTGAATCTGATTCTAATCTTATAGTTTTCTGTGGTGTACGTTTTATGGCTGAAAGCGCTAAGATTTTATCACCTGAAAAGAAAGTACTTTTACCTGCAGAAGAATCTAGATGTCCAATGGCTGATATGGCATTAACGGACAGGCTTCAAGAATTAAAAGAAAAACATCCTTCTGCTAAGGTTATAAGTTATATAAATACAAACCTTGATATTAAGGCCATGTCTGATGTCTGCGTAACATCATCCTCTGCTTTAAAAATAATGAAAAATATTAAAGAAAAAGATATTATTTTTCTTCCAGATAGAAATCTTGGAAGTTTTATAGCTGAACATTTTCCCGAAAAAAACTTCATATTATATCAAGGTTTCTGTCCCACTCACGAAAGAGTTGAATGCAGTGATATCTTAGAATTAAAAGAAAAATATCCTGATTTTGAAATTCTTATACATCCTGAATGCAAAAAAGAAGTAAGAGACTTAGCTCATTTTATTGGAAGTACTTCTGAAATAATTAACTACTCTGCTTCTTCAAGTTCTAATGGATTTATCGTTGTTACTGAAGAAGGAGTTATTCATCAGATGAAACAAAAGAGTCCTGATAAAACCTTCATTACTCTAAAAACACCAATGATATGTCCTAATATGAAAATGACAAATCTTCAAAAACTTTATGATTGTCTATTAAATGAATCTAATGAAATTATTATTGATGAAGATGCAAGACAAAAAGCCTACACTGCACTTCAGAATATGCATGTATTAGGAGATGACTAATTTATGAATAAAACCTGTGATGTATTAATTGCCGGAAGTGGAATTGCTGGAGTCTATACTGCTTTAAATTTAGATAAAAATTTAAACGTAATAATTGTTACTAAAGAAGGCCTTAAAGACTGCAATTCATTTTTAGCTCAAGGTGGTATTTCTACCTTACTTAATGATGATGATGTTAACTCTTATATTGAAGATACTTTAAAAGCTGGCAACTTTAAAAATGATGAAAAAGCTGTTGAAGTTTTAGTAAAAGAGTCTCGTGAAAACATAAAAAGACTTGTAAAACTTAATGTTAAATTTGATAGAAATGAAGATGGTACTTTAAGTTATACAAGAGAAGGTGGTCACAGCACCTTTAGAATTGCTCATATAAAAGATGAAACTGGAAGATTTATAATGGAAAGTCTTTATGCAGAACTTGCAAAAAGAAATAATATTAAGGTTATTGAAAATTGCAAACTTATAGACATAATAAAAAATGATAATGAATGTTTAGGTGGGCTATGTACCTTAGACAATAAAACATTCCAAATACATTCTAAAGCTGTTATTCTTGCAACTGGTGGTCTTGGAGGTTTATTTAGTTCAACTACTAACTTCCCATGCCTTACTGGAGACGGAATCTCTATTGCTTTAAAAAATAATATTGCAATTAAAGACATTAATTATCTTCAACTTCATCCAACTGTTTTATACGAAGAAAAATCTAATGGAAAAAGACTTCTTCTTTCTGAATCTTTAAGAGGCGAAGGCGGAATAATTAGAAACCTTAAAGGTGAAGAATTCGTTGATTCATTAAAACCTCGTGATGTTGTATCAAGAGCAATATTAAAAGAAATGGCTAAAAATCCAAGCGTTCCATATGTTTATCTTGATCTTACTCATTTAGGTAAGGAATTTTTAATAAAAAGATTCCCTTTCCTTTATGATGAATGTTTAAAGAGAGGATATAAAATGGAAAAGGATATGCTTCCTATTTCTCCTGCTCATCACTATGCTATGGGAGGAATTAAAGTTAATACCTTTGGTGAAACAAACTTAAAAAGTCTTTATGCTCTAGGAGAAACAGCCTGTACTGGTGTCCATGGAAGCAACAGACTTGCAAGTAACTCTCTTTTAGAAGGAGTTGTATTTGGATATAGATGTGCTCAAAAAATTAATAATGAGCTTTATAATGACATTACATCTTATCCTTCAAAAGATGAATTAATAGATTTCCTTAAAGAAAGGGTAGATGAAAACTATGTTAAACTACTTAATTGTTGATGATTTAATACAAAGAGCTCTTACAGAGGACATGCCTTTTGGAGATATAACAACTAATGCTACAATATCAGAAAAAAGTAATTCTAAAGCTTCTGTTATTGCAAAAGAAGATGGTGTTATATGTGGTGTTCCTGTATTTAAAAGAGTTTTTGAAATCGTAGGAAATGTATCCTGTGAATTTAACGTAAATGATGGTGATAAAGTATCAAAAGGAACTGTTATTGGTGAAGTTATAGGAAATACAAGAAATATATTAATGGGAGAAAGAATTGCTCTTAACCTTATGCAAAGAATGAGTGGTGTAGCTACAATTACTTCTAAATATGCTGAATGTTTAGAAGGTCTTAAATCTAAGGTAGTTGATACTAGAAAGACTACTCCCCTATACAGACATTTAGATAAATATTCTGTTCTTTGTGGTGGAGGATGTAATCATCGTTTATCTCTTTCTGATTCTATTCTTATTAAAGATAACCACATTGCAGCTGCAGGAGGAATTAAAGAAGCTGTATCTTTAGCTAAGAGATATTCTTCTTTTACTACTAAGGTAGAAGTTGAAACAGAAACTAAAGAGCAAGTTATAGAAGCATTAGAGGCAAAAGCAGATATAATAATGCTTGATAATATGACTCCTGAAAAGGCAAAGGAAATGGTAGAATTAATTAACGGAAGAGCTATTGTAGAATGTTCTGGAAACATAACTCTTGATACTATCCGTTCTTATGGAGAAGCTGGAGCTGATTATATCTCATGTGGAGCTTTAACCCACTCCTTCGATGTTTTAGATATATCATTAAAGAATTTAGTTAATATTTAATAAATTTTAACAAATAAAACTGTCTTTTTTAAGGCAGTTTTATTTGTTATGATATAATCTATTAATAATTTTACTTATACTTATTTAGAAAGGATGATTAATTTGAAACTAAGCTCAGAGTGTAAAGAGTGTCTATTAAATAAACAAAAAAATAATCTTAAAACTTATGAAAATGAAGAAATTAAAAAAGAATATCTTTTTAAGGTATCAAATATAATTTCTGAAGCTAAAGACACAGAAAATGCTCCTAGAATCTTATCAAAAATTAATGATTTACATAATGACTATTTTAATGAAAACTTTAGTTTTACTGACTTAAAGAAAAAATATAATAAGCTTATGTTAGAAAAAGAACAGGATATATTTTTAAAAGTAATTACTGCTGAGGATAGACTTTTAGAAGCTATTAAGTTTGCACGTGCTGGTAATTATATAGATTTTGGTGCTTTAGGAAATGTTAATGATGAAAAACTTAATTCACTATTAGATTCAGTTACTTCTGAAACTATTGATATGAATATATATTCTGACTTCAAAAAGGATTTAATGAAATCAGAAAATCTTGTTTATATTACAGATAATTGTGGTGAAATTGTTTTGGATAAACTATTAATAAAAACTATTAAAGAAACTTATCCAAAAATAAAAATTAAAGTTTTAGTAAGAGGAATTCCTATTTTAAATGATGCTGTAATGGAAGATGCTTTAGATGTAGGTTTAGATAACTGTGCTGAAGTATATGGAAATGGCTCAGATATTCCTGGTACTGATTTAGATGATATATCTACTGAAGCAAAAGAAATAATAGATAAAGCTGATATGATTATTTCAAAGGGACAAGGCAACTTTGAAACTTTACATGGATGTAATTTAAATATTTATTATATGCTTTTATGTAAATGTGATTATTTTGTTAAAAGATTTAATCTAGCAAAGTTTTCTGGGGTGTTTATTAACGAGAAGAATCTTTAACTTAAAAAGGTATGGATCTAAATAATTTTAAAATACTTAGATCCATACCTCTTCTTATATTATTAAGCCTTAATTTTATTAATTAGAAAATCTCTCACTATACCCACATCTTTTGCAAAGCTCCTCTACCCTTCTGCGACATGAGAAGCCATCATAAATTGCCTTAGCTCTCTCTCCCTCTAATATCTCTTTTAAGGAAGTTTCATATATATTCCCAAGAGGTATATTACCTTCTCCATCTAAGCAACAAGGCACAACAGTTCCATCTACTAATATACCAAAGTGATCTCTTAGTCCTTGGCAGAAGCCTTTATCTCCAAAAGGCTCAATATCCATAGCAGGCCACTGAAATTTTTCTGCTCCATTTAAATATACCCTGTCTTTTATTTTAACCTTATTATCTCTTGAAATAGTTTCAAATAAATCTCCCTCATAATCTAATATGTTAGATACTGAACTTATAATATCTTCATTTAATTTATTGTCACCTTTTAAAGTTTCACTATCCATATTCCATAATCTCATGGCACATATTATATCAGTATTTTCACTAGCTTCCTTTACAAAGGATAATACACTATTAAAATATTCATTAAATTGTATATTATTATCATTTGCTTCAAAACTATGTAAAGAAATATTAATTTGTCTTAAGGATTTTGCCTTTAATAATACATCCTTATGCTTATTAATTAAGGTTCCATTAGTAGTTATATTAACCTTAAAACCTTCTTCATAAGCAATTTGTAAAAATTCCTCTAAATCTTTGTTTAATAAAGGTTCACCCATAAGATGAAGATATATATACTTTGTATAAGGCTTAACTTCTTCTAATACTTTCTTAAATTTATCTACTGTTAAAAAGTTTTTTATTCTTCCTGTTTTAGGACAAAAACTACAGCTTAAGTTGCATACATTTGTAATTTCTATATAAACTTTTTTAAATTTTTTCATACGCTTAATTACCCTCACCTTTATCTTTAGTAATTTTATAATTACTTAACTTATTATAACTGCACACTTAAATTTTTACTACTTCTTTAAAGATTTTATTTCCTTTAATTTTTTCTCTATATTTTCATAGTATTCTTTTCTTGCTGTAATACTATTAATTAATTCTTCTATATCATCATCTTCACTCTTTAAAGGCTCCTTTGCCATATTATAAAGATTATCAATTACTTTTCTCACCTTTGCATTTTTATCACTTTCTCCTGTAATTAGAGAATTACTTATATTTTTAACTGCACTTTGAGAATCTACAATTTCTTTAACAACATCTTCTGACACACTTATTCTATTTACTGCTTCATTTATAAGCTCAGAGCCTTCAGAGGATTTTTTTATTAATTCCTTTATTATTTCACTCATATTTTCACTTGATGCTATTATATCTTTAACCTTTAATTCTGTATTATCTGAAAGATTTTTTATTTCATTTGCAACAACTGCAAAACCTGTTCCAGCATCTCCTGCTCTTGCTGCTTCTATAGCTGCATTTAATGAAAGCATATTTGTCTCAGTTGCTATCTCACTTATTAAATTTGCAATTTTACTTATATTTTTATATTCAGTTTGTAAATCCCCAAAAGATTTAACAATATCGTGAAAGAAATAACTTAATGCTTCCATCTTACTTTGAACCATTACTATACCCTCATTAGCTGTATTAACAATATTACCTGATTTTTTAAAGCCATCAAGTAACTCAGAAATAGAAGAGCTCATATCAAAATCTTTTTGTGTTAAAGATTTTAATTCATCAGCAGTCTCTTTTATTCTATCTTGACTTACGCCTCCTACCCTCTCTAATTCTTTAACCTTTAATAATATATCCTCTTCATTTTGTAATAAATATTTTACTTTTTCATCTATATTGCAAGCTAAGTCAAAAACACTATTAATTTTTTTATCATCTGCATCTCTTTCTCTATTTGCTGAAACAATTTCTATAACCTTTTCTTCTTCTTCTGTACTTTTTTCTTTTTTAAATAAATTGAACATATTATACCCCCTGCATACCATATTATTTCTTATTAATAGTATTATACCATTTTTAAATATTAAACTCCATTTTTTTACACTTTTCCTAGTTTTATATCACAAAAAAAATTAAAGCTAATTCATATAAAATGCTTGTCATCTAATAAAATATGTGTTATCATACTTAAGCACAGTGAGTCAATTAGTGCTTATTTTTATAGGAGCCTGGTCAGTCTTTCGCCGGATACCAGGCTCCTTTTTATTTTGTCTATTTTATATGATTTTTCATTTCAATAAATTCTTTTATTGCTTTAAAAGAAAATTCAAACAAAAATAAAGCTATCTAAATAATTTATACAATTATTTAAACAGCCTTACCTTCATCTTTCTTTGTGTTTTTTATTAGCTCCATAAAAAAACATTAATATTAATGTAACAAGCAATATATATATACCTACAAAAATAATCATCTTTTACCTCGCTACAAATTATTATGTTACTTAATATTTACATAATACCATAATTTTACTATGATAGTGCATTTTTACTTTAAAAATTTTACAGTCAAGTGACCAAACAGAATCCTAAGCTATTTTTAATGACTCAAAAATTTCTTCTATCGGCGTACCGCTTGCGGCAGCTTCATAGATAAATATTGCTTTAGATTTTTGTAGATCCTTCTTAGCAGATTTATATCCAGTATTGAAGTGATAAGAATTATTAGAATACATTTTGCAATAAGTATAGTTTATTAACATTATTGTTAGATATCTATTAATACTTTTTTCACTTCTTACTTGATATCCATCAAGGCCTAAGTAAGTTTTACAGTCTTTAAAAAATTGCTCAATAGC
>NZ_FPBY01000234.1 GCF_900116755.1 Clostridium sp. DSM 8431 | reverse complement strand
TTTTGTTCTTGCTCTGCTGTTGGATATAATCTAATCTTCTTTGATAGAATCAATTGTATTCACCTCATTTCTTTTTTGTATCCTATAATAGTATTCAAAGATACGCAAAATAGTATTCAAAGATACACAAAAGACATATTAGTGAGGTGATATCATTAATAAACATCTAAAAGTTATTAGATAAATCTCTATTTCTGAAGCTTGTTATTTTTTAGTACACTTTTCTAAGATTTTATAATATTTTTGTAACTGTTACTTAACCTCCAAATATTTTTTAAAACAAAGCAGTAAAACTTATACTACTTCCCCCAAAATTATATATCTGAGACGCAATATCTACGTGAACAAAGTGGCTGACGCCACGCTTTTCAGCGCAGGAAGCAGCTTTGTTTTGCCATGCAAAAGGTTCTAAAAGTAAAATAACTTCATATTAAAATACAATTTAATTATTTTGCTTTTAGTTTCTTTTGCGGCCTACAATTATTTTTTAATGCATTTGACAACTTCCATATGAGAAAGCCCCAATCAAAATCAGTGTTTAACATCAAAAAATTTTATATTTTCTTATGCATTAAAAAAGCCTTTCTTACCCATGGTAAGAAAGGCATAGTACTTCTACGCTTAAATATTATAACTTCCTTACTGATTTCTCGAATTAATTTAAAGGGACTGTTTTCTTTTTTTATATGGTATCACCTGCACATTAAATTGTCAAGATATATACAATTTATTAAATCTTTGCAATCATATTAAGAATGTAACGTAAAAAAACTCTCACTATATAATGAGAGTTTTTTTCTTATAAATGTTTAAAGCTCTTTTAATCTACTTAAATCATTAACTAATTCACTTACTAAAGCATTTGCTTTTTTTGCCTGCTCAATATGTTCAGTTGACATAACTACTGTATTTTCAGTATTAGCCAAAGTTTCCTCTGAAATAGCTGAAATATTAGAGATTGATGATGATACAACATCATTAGCTTTTAAAACATCGTTTATACTATCTTCTACTGTTAAATTTTTATCAATTATTACATTAATGTTTTCATTGATATTATTAAATACTTTGTTTGTCTCTTTTACTAACTCATTTTGGTTTAAAGTACTACAATTAAGTTCTTCAACCATCTTAGAAGATTTATTAGCCTTTTCTTCAAGTCTTCTTATTATTTCTGCAATCTCTTTAGTTGATTCCCTTGAACTATTTGCTAAATTCCCTACTTCTATCGCAACCACACTAAATCCTTTTCCTGCTTCCCCGGCTCTAGCAGCTTCTATAGATGCGTTAAGAGCTAGCAGGTTAGTTTGTTCTGCTATGTCTGAAATTAAATTTGTTATTTCTGCTATTTTATCCGATTCTTCTTGAAGTTCATTCATTAGCTTATAAACTTCATCGGTATTCTTAGTGACAATCTTAGATTCATCACTTAATTTATTTACTATATCTATCCCCTCTTTTAATACCTCTGAAGTTTCTTTTGATGCACTATTCATAGAGTCACAAGCATTTACTGATTGTATTATTTTTTCTTGAATACTATTTATAGAAGCTACTTCTTCTTGAATTTCATTTGCTGTTTCCTGAGCGCCTTTTGATACTTCTTTGATAGCTGAAGATACTACACCTGAAGATTGTCCTATTTCATTCATTATATTACTTATTGCAGAAGTATTTACACTAACCTTTTGTAAAATTTCTTCTACTTCATTAGCAATTAAATCTTGTTTTTCTTTAGCTTCTAAAATCTTCTTCATATCTTCTTCACTCTGCTTTTTATTATTTATAAATAGTTTTGTAACCTTATTAACAATAAATAAAAAAAGTATAACTACACATATCATTATAATATATTCAGCTGTACCTTTATTAGCTTCAATATTATTATTTTTTATATCTGTAATAATTTTGATAATTATGGCTAATGATATACATATATTAGCTAAATTAACAATGAATTTTTCTGCAAATAATGCATAAATTAAAACAAATGATGTGGCAAATGCATAACTACTAATACTTATACTGTTTATTAATGTATAACTCCATCCTATGTAAAATACAAAAAAAGTTATAAATTTCAAGTTTTTATTTTCTTTATCTTTTATAAATAAATATGTGGAAATACTCATTCCACCAACTATAAAAAATATTATAGATAGTACTACAGATATGCTCCTTGCTCCTTGCATAAATAGATAAGCATATTGCCCTGCAACAATAGATGCAAAAATCCAGCATATAACAAGCATATCCTTATTAGCTTGTGCTAAAAATGAATTGTTTTGTTTGTTTTGGGTATTTGTTTTCATTCTTCCTCCGTTTTCCCCCATACACACATAAATTATATCGTCACTCCATTTTTTTACTTTATATCTATTTTATATTTTTATGACTTTTTAAAATTTAAGCCTCTTCCTTTAATGATTTTTAATCTATAATAACCTTTGTTCCATCACTTATATTATCATATATCCACTTAGCACTTTCCGTTTTTAATCTAATACACCCATGACTTAATGCCATGCCAAGCCTTCCATCAATTATATATGTACCTGAGGAATTATATAATACTGAATGATAATAATAACCACCTTGAATTCTAGTTGCATATTTTACTGAATACTCATCTGTTCCAAAACCAGGTTTCCTGCCACTTATGAAAAATATTCCTTTGATTGTAGAAGTTGATTTTTTACCTACTGTACAGCTCCATCTATACTTTTGATTCCATACATTATTTACATTTTCAAAAATATATGTAAGCTTATTATTTAAATCTGTAATTAATATATACTTACTACTGCTATTAATCTCATTATCAATAATAAATTGCTTTGGATTAGTTCTAAAGTTTTTATAATTTAGAGTTTTATTGTTATTACCATCATCACTTAAGTAATAATTATAAATAAATCCCTCTTTATCATTATAGATTACTCTACTAAAGTCTCCTTTTTTCTCAAAAACCTCAACTCTATCCTTTTTAGGTACTACTAATATTTTTTCTGAACTTAAACTTGGAGCTTTTCTTAAGTTTACATTACTCCATGGATACTGACTTTTAGTTAAATAATCACTTTCTAAAAAGCCTTCCTTTCCATTTATATGTATATGAAACCTTATCCCAGTCATCTTCCATGTCTAATGCAGAAATTTTAGTATTCTTAGGTACAACTAAAGTAACCTTTGAGTTCTTTGATTTTTCTTCAAATATACTTACTTCCTCACGAGTATACTTAACCATAAAACACTTCCTTATTTCATATTCTCTTTATATTAATCATCAAGAGCATCTTGATTGCTTGTTTCATATAAAAGTAGTACTCCTTGTAAATTAAATATTAAGGATAATTCTCCTAAAAATGCACCAATAAAAATCTCTTCATTAGCTGTTTTTGATATTAAATAATCCCTATCTTCTGTCTTTTCATTGAACCTACTTAATTTAATTTTATCTATAAAGGTTATAATAGTTTGTCCTACAAGTTCAAGATAGGCAGCTTTTAATGCTGTTTCATCTGCATTAACTCCTCTATTTCTAAAGTGCTCCTCTTGTAGCCTATACTTAATTTTTTCATTTTCTTCTCCTAAATAATTGCCTGCAAAAAAATCAACTGCCCTCAAATTCATTCTATCTTCTATTAAATCTATCGCTTGATTTGTTGCCATATACTCAAACATATATCCAAGTATAAGAATAAGTTGCCCTGCTCCTTGAGTTCTAAGTAATTTTAAATCTTCAAAATCTCTTGAAACTGCTTCATAATATTCATAGGCATTTGCACCAGAGTTTATATTATCATTATTATTGTTATTTTTCTCCACAAAAGTGCCTCCTCTATCCTTTGTTCTATAATACTTATTTTATTTTAATCAGCTTATTTTGTGATAGAACAAAGTGGCTGACGCCACGCTTTTCAGCGCAGGAAGCAGCTTTGTTTTGCCATGCAAAAGGTTCTAAAAGTAAAATAATTTCATACCAAAATACAATTTATTATTTTGCTTTTAGGTTCTTTTGCGGCCTATAATTATTTTTTAATGCATCTCATAACTTCCATAGGAGAAAGCCAGTTAAAATCAGTGTTTAACATCAAAAAAAATTTTATACTTTCCTCGTATTTGAAATACTAAATAGTGTAGACGAATATTTATATATTTTTCTACTAAACCT
>NZ_FPBY01000139.1 GCF_900116755.1 Clostridium sp. DSM 8431 | reverse complement strand
AGGTACAAAAGATACCAGGAAATTTGAGTGATATAGAAATCTCGGCTTTTCGAAGCCTTGATATATAAGGGTTAAGAAATATGATTAACCCTATTCTATACCTAAAAATTCAGCTAATTCTTTATCATCTTTTATTATAGGAAGTCCAATTTCCTTTAATTTTTCAATATTTGTATCTTTTAAAAACAAGGCATTAGAATATCCTCTTCCTATATAAACAATGTTTTCACTTTTATACTTTTTCCATTCCCTAGACTTATTCTCTTTCTCTACTTTTCTAAGTTTTTTTATTTCTTTACGTCTTTCAATAGATTCCTTCATTATAGTCTGAGATACATCTTTTCTTATTTTTTCATAATCCCAAGTATCATCATACTTTTTTTGAAGCTCTCTAAGCTTTAAATTTATATCTTCTTTTTCTTTATAAAGATTATTTATCTCTTTTATAATTTTTTCATACTCATTAAAAAGTTCTTTTCTCTTTTTATACTCTTCTGGAGTTTCATTCTTCTGTTTTTCATATGGTGTAGGTAAATTCTCAGGTCAAAATCCATACTCTTGCATCTTGAGCAAGGTAAATTCTTTTTTACCCATAGAATTCACAGCATCTCTATAATCTTTTTTATTATCTATATTATCCATCATAGTAATTTCTCCATTATATCGTTAATTTTATATTCTCTTCCCTCTTCAAGATCAAGCTTTAAAAACTTTCTAGAAATCAAATATAATGCCAGGATATGATCACATGGCTCTGAGATGTTTCCTGCACCCTTTTTAAATGTTTTACAATCACACTTAACCTTTGTTATAGCACCATCTTTATCAATACTAAGTTCAGTTTTAGTATCATCATATTCACGACTAAAGTCATCAGTTCTATAATATGCCCATTTTCCTTTCTTAGGATTTGGAGTCTTCATTGAATGAGTAAATACATACTCTCCCTCTTCATTTACAGCTATTTTAAAATTATCAAGACCTTCTTTTAAATGTGCTTGTACCTTTAATTCAACTTCTGTAGTTTCATACATTTCTTTTGGAAGCTCTTTACTTATTAATCTTCTAAATCTAACTTTATCTACTATAGGGTCATAATAAGCCTCACCTTTTTTTAATAGCATTCCTATACCTGCTTTGCACATAGACTTAGAATCATCACAAAGTTTAGCATATATTTCATCAATAGATAGGGCTCTCTCTTCTTTTAAAAGATTATAAACCTTAGGATAATTTCCTTCTCCAATGAACCCCCCCATAATATTAAAGGATGTTCCCTTAACCCAGTCATTAGAAGACCATGAAGTAAAGCCAACAGTCATTTTCATAGTTCCCATATCTGCCACTATAAATTGAGGCATACCAAAGCCTAAAAGTCTTACCTTAAAAGATTTTGCTAAAGGAATTATCTTTTCCATAGTAAGCCATCTTCTTCTACCCCATATTTTTTCTTCTCTTTCCTTTTCTCCTTTATATATTGAGTTAAGTGTAAGAACTTCTTTAAATGGTTCGAATAATATTTTTATATTCTCTCCTGGTTTAAGTATCCACTTCATATAACGTGGACTTTCCTTAGCCTTATGTCTTCTTAAAAAAGAACAAATGTCATACATATCAGCACTTGTAATCTCTACATCTATTCCTTCTAAGCTTGCAGCAGCTGATACTTGATTAAATCCTTTTATCCAAGTTTCAGGAAGATCTATTTTCTTTTCAAAGTATTCAGGCATAACACCACTTTCTGCAACAAAGCCTCCTGGATTAACAGATAATTTAACTTCATTATACGTTCTAAATCTTTCAATTTTCTTTGAAAGTTTATAGCTAAAATCAATGTTAGTAGTCCCAAGCTTAGGCTCTTCTAAAAGCTCAAACTCATCCATATCTATAGAAAGACATCCATAAGTAGATTCATCAATAGAAAAACCTTCAAAGGAAACTTGATCTTTATGTACTGTTATAACTGGATCTAGCACAAACCATAAATCATGGTCTCTGTCTTTTATAAACTTCCAAAATTCCTTTTCTAATTTCATGTAGATCTTGTATTTTCTCATCCTGCTTTTTTATATCCATTACAAGATTATTCATACTTTCTTTCAGTTCATCTCTAACCTGTGGCATGTACTCTTTATGAGTTAAAATTCTTCTTTCAATTTCTCCTTCCAGCCACTGAAAAAATTCAACTCTTTCTTTCTTTTTTTGAGTAGTATCAGAAATTACTATTTCTCTAAGCATAAGCATAGCATCTCTAAATATAAGAGGATGTTTAAGCTTTCCTAAAAATGATACTTTTTCATCTCTACTTAAATCTGTGCTTAAACCAAGTATAGTATTTGAGCTGTTTCTAGAACACATTGAAGGACTTGCATAATTATATTTAATCTTCATTATACAGCTAACTCCTTTCTTATTTTTGCTAAGGTAACTAGTGCTTTTTCCCTATCCTTTATTATGTTAGATGCTCCCATATTAAGACAAAGATTCTCTACATCTTCTCTCATTTCAGGATATTTTAATGCAAAACTATATAGTGCTTCATATATGTCATCTTTATTCTTACGTACTTTATTAGGTAAAAGTAATAAGGTCTTAGCATAATACATAAATAATTCCTTATTGCCTTTAGCTAAAGTTTTTAATATACTATCTGTTTTACCAGATATAAATGCTTTAACTTCTGGTGACGTATGTTCCATCATACACATAACAAAATCTACAGGTATATATTCTCCATAGATTCTTTTAAGTTCTTCTAATCCAAACTTATATACTTTCTCTACTGGTGAATCTATGATAACTTTATGCATTTTAATTTTCTGCTCTTCATCCATGCTCCAAAATACTCTCTTAGCTCTTTCATTCAGCATTTCAATATCACTTTCTAGGAATATTAATAAAGTAGAAAGTCTGTCTTTTAATTCTTTTTCATTAATATCTATTATTTCGAATAATGTTTTTATTGTTTTTGAAGCCCCTGTTTCTAAAATTTCTATCATTACAGAATCTGATGGTATGCTATCTTGTAATATTGAAGAAACAATATTAATTATTATGTTAAATTTGTTACTTAATTTTAAAGATAAACTATTACTTAGCTTAGCCTTTTTTATTTCATCATAAGATAATATAAAAATAACCTCTTCTAAATAGTTCTCTAAAACCTTAGACATTGAACCCTTTTGTAAAATCTCATTTAATGTATAATTTAAATTTTCTATTCTTTCTTCTTCTGAAATTTCAAGAATTCTTTTTACTGACTGAGATAAAGCATCTGTAATTTCCTTTGGCATATCTACATTACTAAATCTATCTTCTGAATCAATCATAGCCTTTACAAACTCAAAGTAGTCTTCTGTTTTAATTTCTTTAATACACTTGCATATGTAGCTTGTCCATCTATCTATATTATTAATAAACATAAGTTCAACAATATGTTTTTCTGTAAGATGTCCATTACAGCTATCATAGTATTCTTCAGCCATTACTATAAGCTCTTCATTATCACTATCCATTAAAGCTTTCATTATATTAAAATCAAACTTTTCTTCCTTAGATAGTCTATCTTTAAGCTTTTCTTTAAACATCTTTGCTAAAGGTTCATAAGAAGCCATAGTTAATTTAATAATTTCTTCATAGCTCATTTTCTCAATTAATTCATTAATCTTGCTAGATTCCTTTAAAATAAAATAACATGCTTTATAAACATTACTTATTTTTGCATTTAAAGCTATGTATAGTACATCTTCTAAATGGTCATCCCAAATTTCCTTATTACACTCATATCTTCCTTCAAGCTTTAAAAGCTGATCATTACTCATCCAATTAAATCTTTTTTGCCAGTTATACCAATCTCCCTTTGGAGGTTTCTCCTTAAAATTTGCATATAAAATATTCTTTATAAAATAATTAAATTGGAAATTACCTTTAAACTTACATAGAAAATCATCTTCTGTATAACTTGTAAATAAAGTTTTCATAACTTCTATAAACTTTTCTTTATCATTTTGTGCATAAAATTTTATTATTCTGTGGATATATTTTTTAAAATATCTTAATTCTCTACTTAACTCATTTCCTTTAAAGTAATAATGTAACCTAGGTGCATCAATATAATATGCTATCTTTCCAATAACATCTGCCATTTTATAAGCTTCTGCTTCTTGAAGTATATTCTTAAAAGCCTTTACATCAAATATAGTCCCATCATTAAAGAGGGCACTGAAAAACTTTAATTTTTTCAGTGCCCTCCTATCAACAAGTAACTTTTTTAAAATCTCTTATTGATAGATATCTTCTACAAAAACAAACCAATTAAATCAAACTAATTATTTGTTTGGTTTAATATGATCACTCCTATATTCTTCGCCCCATTGACACATATTAAGTAATATGAGCGCAAGTATTTTACCAAATTCAGTCAAAGAGTATTCAGTTTTAGGTGGAACAACAAGATATACTTTTCTTACAATTATATTAATCCTTATATTTCACTTTAACAAGAATGCACTTTTTTGAAATTTACTATTCTTTTGGTAATCTAGTACTCTTTTAGAAAGTATAAATATTTATCACTAATATTAATAATTTTGCCAAAAATAATGGGATCCATACTAATCTAATAGATTTTTATGGATCTTACTACCAAAATGAATGTAATCTTTAAAATTACCCCGTCACTCTTTATTATATTTTAAAATACCTATAAATTTATTCTTTATTTGAAGTTTGATATTCTCCTCAAACTATCTTATGAAACTAATTGAACTACAAAACCTGAAACTATTAATATAATTGCCCCACCAAGACGATTTCCCATCTGTGCAAAAGCCATTAATTCCATACGATTTGCTGCTGATAATACAGCAACATTTCCAGTTCCACCCATTGAGTTATCGCACATACCAGCTGTAATTGCTGATTCAATTGGATATAAACCAAATAGTTTTCCTACAAATGCAGAAACAACTCCTATAGTTATAACACTTACAAAGCATAAAACTATGAATTGCCAATTAAATGCTTGAACTAATACATTTAAATTTAATAATGCAATTCCTATACCAGCAAGTACTGCACTTGTTAAGTTCTTTACAATTAAATTATTGTACATACATGCTGCATCTTCATATGACTTAGGTAAAATCCTTCCTATTTTACAAATCATAACAAATATTATTATAAACGCATAAGCATGAACCTTTGGAACGAAGTAATTACCAATTTGACCTAATAAGAAGAATGTAATAGCTAACATTAATCCTACACCCATTTGTGCTATATCAGGCTTAATTGCATCTGCATTAGTAGGTGCAAAATCACCCTCTTTCATTAGTTTTCCTTCACCATTTGCCTTAGGTAATGATTTACCTAAACGAGATAATAATGCTGCACCAATTATTGCCAAAACGTTAGTCATAGCAGTAGTTGGAAGTAAACGAGATATAACGTCTGAAGCGTTCACCCCTAACGAACTTGCATATATACTTGATAATGGTACTGCACCAGCACCAACACCTCCAGCCATAGCTGGGAAAGCTATATATAAAATAGAATCCATAAATCCATATCCTATTAAATGACCAACTATTGCAACTGCAAATAATGATGCAATCATAGAAATTAAAGCTACAGGTATATAACGTACAGAAGCTTTAATTAACAAATCACGATCCATTGCAAGTATTGATCCTGTAATTAACGCAGCAATATAGAAATCTAGAAATCCCATATTACTAACAAATTTGTGAGTTGATTCTACTACACCTGCAGGTAAAATCCCAAAAGTTGCTAAAGCTGCAGATGCGAAAATTGTAAATACTGAACCACCACCTAAATAATCTTTGATTATTGGCAAGCGATTTCCAATATAGTAAAATAAATTACCTATAATAATTAAAACTGCAATAGGTCCCATCATAGATGAAGGCAATTTCCCTAAAGCAATGGCTGCAATTAATACTGCAACCATCACTAAAAATATTGGAAGAGAAACGCCTGAAATTTTTATAGAACCAAAAGATTTACTTTTAGTACTTTCATTATTTGCCATCTTATATTCTCCTCTAAAATATCATTTGTTTATATAATTTATATTATTTATATTCTGGATACCATTTTGCGCTTTCTACAGCAGATTTTGCATCAGTGATTTCTTCTCTATTTAATCCTTGTTTAACAACAGAATTAACAACTGTTTCTGCAATTTTGTGAGAGAATTCAGTAAGTTTTGATACTGGAGGTAAGATTGCTGCTCCTGGCTTATTTACGTCAACAATACCACCTAATGCATGACTTGCGTCTGATATAACTTGTTCAGTAACTCTAGTTGCTGTTGAAGCAATTAATCCAAGTCCTAATCCAGGGTACATTAATGCATTATTTGCTTGACCTATTTCGTAACTAACTCCGTTATAAACTACATTTGCTGAAGGAACTCCAGTACCAACTAATGCTCTACCCTCAGTCCATTTAATTAGATCTTCTGCCTTAGCTTCATGAAGTCTAGTAGGATTTGATAATGGCATAATGATTGGACGTTTAGTATGTGCAGCCATTTCCTTAACTATTTCTTCAGTAAATGCACCTGGTTGTGTAGATGTACCGATCATAATAGTAGGATGAATAGCCTTTACAACAGCTTCAAGTGTTGTTAATTCTTCGCTGTTTTCAAATTCACTTCTCTTACGTACAAATGGTTTTTGTCCAGGAGTTAATCCTTCAGTGTCTTCGAATAATAATCCTTGTTTATCTACTAGATAGAAATGTTTACGTGCTTCTTCTTCTGGAACACCTTGGCTAATCATTTCTCTTAAAACGATATCTGCAATACCAACTCCAGCAGTACCAGCACCGAATGTTAACATTACTTGGTCTTTAAGTTCTTCTTTTGATATGTTTAATCCACCTAAGATACCAGCAAGAACAACGATTCCTGTTCCTTGAATATCATCATTGAATGTTGTTATTTTATCTCTATATTTGTTTAATATAGTTGCTGCATTTGAACGACCAAAGTCTTCCCAGTGTAAAAGTAATTCAGGGAATAATTCTGTTGCTGCGTTAACAAATTTATCTACGAAATCATAGTATCTATCACCGTAAATACGTTCATGTCTGTTTCCAAGGTATAATGGGTTATTTAATAATTCTTTATTATTTGTTCCCGCATCAATTGAAACTGGTAAAACTTGTGAAGGGTTGATTCCTGCAGCAGCTGTATAAACCATTAATTTACCTATTGCTATATCAACACCATTAACACCCCAGTCACCCATGCCAAGTATTCCTTCAGCATCAGTAACAACGATTAAACGAATATCTCTACCATCAGCTGCATTCTTTAAGCTTTCTTTGATGTTTTCTGGTTCATCAATTGATAAGAATGCTGCATCTTGAGGTTTAACAAATAATTCGCTGTATTGTTCAATTGATTCAGCAACAACTGGATCATAAACAACTGGCATAAATTCAACTAAATGTTGACCCATTAACTTATAGAAAAGTGTACGATTTGTATTAAAAATATTCATTAAGAAAATTCTTTTTTCTAAGTCCGAAGTCTTGCTTGAATATTGAGCATAAGCTTGAGTAGCTTGTTCTTCTAATGTTTGAACAGTGCTAGGAAGCATACCAACAATACCATAACGTTCTCTTTCTTCTTTAGTAAATGCTGTTCCTTTGTTTAAAAATGGATTGTTTAGTAAATCTAATCCTTTTTTCATTTATATTTCCTCCTAAATTCTTTCACTTAGTCACTAGTATATTAACTACAACCATATTTATATAATTCCAATTTACAAAGGAAGTATACATTTGTTGATTGACATAGTCAAAATCTGTCGTTATAATAAATTTTATTTATATGAAATCAAATAAAATTAAACAATATATAGAAACATTGAAAAAAAGTAGTGTGAAAATTTGAATATTAAAGATCTTGAGTATTTTCAATTGCTAGTTCAACTTAAAAGTTTTACTAGAGTTGCAGAAAAACTTAATGTAAGTCAACCAACTGTAACATATTCCATTAAAAGGTTAGAAGAGGATTTTAGCAAAAAATTATTTATTCGTAATCAGGCCCATCATGCTGTTAGCTTGACATTAGCAGGAAAAATTTTAGCTGTTCATATAAAAAATATCTTAGAAGAACTTAACCTTGCACAAGTAGAGATTAGCAGATTGAAAGAAGAAAAAATAGAGATAGGTTTACATCCTATTATAGGACAATATTATTCAGAAAAATTTTCCAGTTCATTAACTGATAAAGATATGCATAAACACATTAATATAGTAACCAGTGGTTCACAAGAACTTTTAAGATTACTTAAAAATGGAAAAATAACTTTTTCTTTAATAGGTTCAACAGAATCTATTATTGATGAACATTTAAATACCACATTATTAGATGAAAAAAGGTTCATGATTGTTGTAAGCCCAAAACACCCTTTAGCCAATAGAAAAAGTATTAAATTTTCAGAATTAAAAGATGAGCGATTTATCACTTTTAATGAGCGTTTTGCCCATACTATCGCATTAAATAGAATATCAGTATATAATCATTTCACACCAAATGTTATATATAGAAGTAGCGACTTAACTATTTTGAAGGGAATGATAAAGCAACAGCTTGGTATTGTTTTCTTAACAGAAATTGCCGTTGACGATATGGATGGGCTAGTTAAAATTCCTTTAGAAGATACTGTTCAACCTAAGTTTTTAATTTCACTTGTTCAATCACCCCCAACAATTCCTTCAACTTCTCAAGAACTTGTGTCAAACTTAATTGAAATGGCAAAACTGAACTAATCTTAAATATAATTTTATTCAAGAATAACTTTAAGTCTTTGAGACTTTGCTATAAAAAAATAAGACGGTAAGGAAATTTTAAAACAAAATCTCTTTACTATCTTATAACTTTATTTATTATTCTTTTTACCTGTAGCTGCAAGATAAACTACAAATTCTTCTTCACCATCTAATTGTAATATCTTATCTATTGCTTCTTGATCATATATACCAATGGCACATACACCAATATCTACTGATTCGGATTAACCCCTTTATATTGGACAAAATCTATTAAATTCTAAGTTTTTCTCAATTTTATATCTTTAT
>NZ_FPBY01000009.1 GCF_900116755.1 Clostridium sp. DSM 8431 | reverse complement strand
GCACATTTTAAAACTATGAAATATAGACCAGGATACCCACAAGAAGGTTTCAAGTCTTTAGAAAAGGCACGAGAATGGGTTGCTAACTTTGTTAATTGGTATAACAATGAACATTATCATAGTGGACTTAATTATCTTACCCCTAATAGCAGACATAATGGAAAAAGTGAAGAAATAATGAAAAATAGAATTAAAGTATATGAAACAGCAAGGGCACTAAATCCATTAAGATTTAAAAAAGGAATAAGAAATTGGTCCGTACCTGATAAGGTAGCATTAAATCCAACAGATGAAGTTAAAAAGAAAATTAAAAATGAGGTTATATGACAATTGGAGAGTAATATAAAATTACAAGTTAAATAATTGCAAATGTGGATATAACTAAGAAAAAACAATGTAATTTTAATAAGTCTTTGCGACAAACTTCTTGACAACTACCGCTGGTCAAAAAATTAGTTACTTTGTAGTCTCAAATACATAGTTTTGAGATTTCTAAAAAAGACAAAAAACTGTTAAAGCTCTTATACTTTAACAGTTTCTTTGCTATAAAATAGCCTTTCTCTAAATAAAAGAATATATACTTTTATTTATTGCTATTCTTGTGAATATCCATTTCTTTCAGCATTCTCTATACAATCTGATTTGTTTACATAGCCTTGACTTGAAGCTCCAACTATTCTACCATTACTTGAAATTCTTCTCCAACGCCATTCACCATTATTATCTTTATAAAATTCCCACTTATCATTTTCTCCTGCCATAATTCTTGCCTCCCACTTTTTCTTTTTTTGCTTTTTTGTATATTATACCATTTTTTTACTTCTAAGTCTATAGTACTATTAATTTCGCTAAATGATAATTTAACGCTAAAAATCAAAACGTCCTATTTAAGCCATTTATAGCTACTAACATTCATTAAAATTGACCACTTTTAGTTTACTATTTATAAACTTTGAATTAAAAAACGCTAATTCGTGTATGGTCAACGCGAACTAACGTATTTTTTAATTGCACTACCTATTTTGTTCTAACCTTCTAATCCCTTTATATTACTGCTATAACCATAGTTATCTAGTATATTCAAAAGTGCAACAAGGCAGTCATAAATCCTTCTCCCCTGTATTTTTACTATATCTATAATCCTAGTTCTCTTAGTATAGCCTCAACGTCTAACTCTTCCTTAGCTGTATTATCTGTAAGCTCTTCCTTAAACCCTTCTGAACCATAAAGCTTAATGAACATATCAGTTCCTTTCTCACGTTGCTTACTATTAGAGCTGTTAACATACTCATGAATATTGCTAATTACTGAGTCCTTAATTTCAAGTATCTCGTCTCTCTTAACCTCTTTTATCTCTGCCTTAAAGCGTTTCTTCCAGTAAAAATAAGTACGTCTACTGATACTACATTCCTCACATATCTCTTCAACTTTTTTCTTAGTTGCTACCATGCTGCCAACCTCATAAATAAAATGGATCTCCTCCTGTTTGTACTTCTCTTTCTCTCTCTCAAACTTATACACCTATAAGCTCCTCCTTTAAATTTTGAATATTAATAATCAAAAAAGAGCTAGGTATTAAACTCCTGCTCTCTCAATAATTTTATCACTTCTATATCTAATTGTGGCAACCCGCCATATTAATAAGTATTCTTACCAAACTTCATTAATCATGTTCATACTCATATATGTATAGTATTATTATTTTATATAATGCAGTTTTATATATTAGTTATTTATTATTAGTTATTTATCTATAGTTATTTATGGTAGGCACTACAGAACTCTATACTAGTGAATTACATTACTCTAACCACAGTATTCTAACACTCTACCTTTAAGCACTATAATACCCTATATCTAAAAAATTAATACAAATATTACTTATAAAGCAAGGTATATAGTCAATTATAATTATTTATATATTAATTTTTTATACAGTCCTTTGTTACAAATACTGATACAAGTAAATAATCACAACAAAAAAGGAGCTATTAATGCTCCAATATTACAAAAGTGACTCCAAATCATTGCACCATTCATGTTGTTCAGATATATTATTCTTTTTCTTCACTATTCCTATGCTAGCAGGTACTTCATGGCCTTTTAGTACTAAATGATAAACTTTATATTCATTAGAAATATGCTGACCGAATACACTACCTCCTATTTTAGTTTTCTGTATTAATCCTAGTTCTTCTAATTTCTTTACTGCATTTTGTATACTCTTAGTACCTCTGTTTAATTTTCTAGCCATATTATTATAACTATGATAAAACTCACCATCATTATTATACCCCATTCTAAGCATATATAAATAAACCAGCATTTCAGAGGCTGTTAATCCCTTCATAGCAATAGCCTCTATAGTACTATTAGGTAATGAAAAGTATCCTCCGTTCTCACCTGTCCAATCTCCACCCTCAAAAGCTGGTGTATAGCTTAATACTTTAGTTTCCTTTATATCTCTTTTCCCTTTCTTCACTCGTAGTTCCTCCATTACACATTATTTTAAGATCTTAATTAATTTTGTCTTACATAGCGTAATACAGTACACTATCCTAATGGTGACATATCATATTGAATATATTTAAAAAGATAACTAGTTTATATTTTACTTTCTTTTAAACTATAAAAAGAGCCTTTTATAGCTCTTCTCATAATCTTAAACACTATATAACTTTCTTTTCTGCAATAAATTCTAACCATGCCTTAACTTTCTCTAAATCTTCAATTTCTTGAATTATTTTTTCATGTGCAATCTCCTCAATTAAATACTTACCCAACACTTTCATTTGTCTATCATTTAATTTATCAACATTTACTTCCTTATTTCTTATGTACTTAGTTACTTTTGAAATTTTACCATCCAATATCTTATTATTACAACTTATACAATGTTCTTGCTTGTTGAACTTTTTAAAGTTGTTAGCGTGGAATTCCTTAGCTGGCTTTATTCTATGACAGCAGGCACATTCTATTTGAATTACTTCTCCATAATAATTAGTCCAGTATCTTATTCCATCTCTTAAAATACTTTCGTATAAGCCATTTCTATTTTTTTTATTACTTGTCATAATATCAAACTCCTTCATTCTTATTTACACTCTTCAATACTACGACGTTTTAAAATAGTGACATTTATAAATAAAAACTTTTAATAAAATTTCAGAAAATTAAGAGCCTCAGCTTGTACCGCTTCAGCTCTTAATTTAACACTCTAAATCTTCTATTATACTTCCTAACTGTTTAATTACTTGTTCAAAATTATCTTTTACCATTGAATATCCATAAATACATGTTCTATCTACTTGTTTTAAAGTCATTTCTTCTTCAATACAGTACCCTAATGCTTTATCAATATCTCTTATTAAGTTTCTTTCACTATCATAATTAGCTGAAATATCATTTAAAATATCATTTAAGCTTTCCATTATTTCTTTATAGTAATCTAATTCACTTTTCTTCATTCCTTGTTGAGGCAAATCTCCCATAGAAAGCTTTAAAAAAATTTTTGACTGTTTTTTTAATTCTTGTATTTGAGGTTTCAACTTGAGTAAGGCATTTTTTTCTTTTATAATATTCCTGTACTGCTCAATATCTTCTTTTGTTTTATTGATACTATTTTTACTTTTCCATGCACTTATACCTGATGGAAGTCCTACAATGGCTCCCAATGCAGATATCCCTGCAAAAATTAATCCTGCGAAATCACTTCCACTCATATTTATTTTAATTTATTCTCCTTTATATATTTATACTTAGGCATATCACCATACAATGCAGGAAACACTTCTTCCCACCTATCATCGTCCATAAATGCCTTAGATATATACTCGCAAAAATGATAGTCACCTTGATGTTCAGATACCACTTTGTAAATATCTTGCTCAAATTCAGCATTGTTAACCTTTTGTTTTTTTTCTATGCTTCCTCTATACTTGTCCATAATATCCATTATTTTTTCATATTCTTTTTTTGTTATATTATATTCAAGTAATACTCTGTTAGTATTTGTATCACTCATCATTAGCTCTTGTCTAAATTCTAATTGTAATACTTTTTTTTCTAATTTATTATATTTTTCTTCTAATTCTAATAATTTATCTTCCATAAAAAACCTCCATACTTTTTTGTATATTATAACATATTTATTATATATTTTCATTTTTTCCTATTCTTCTGGTTGAGCTGGACACATTGCGAAGGATATAGTTTCCCCTGCATTTCTACAAGGTACACTCTTTATCTTCTGTATATCGCATTGTATCGCTTTAGACTTTCTGACTTGTTAACTACTGCTTGTACACTTACAGTCTGCCCATAAGCAACACAGTAGCCCCTAACACTCTCGTGTTCAGACTTCCTCCCCTAGTAATTTATAAAGCAGACACTAGAACCTGCTTAAAGCAATAGGCAAAGTCAGTTTACCTACTCCTGCTGTATTTTCTGCATTGGCTACAGCTCACCTACTAGACATATTTATAGTAGCTCTAGTTGCTTAAGACTACTAACCCACCCCTAAAAAGGGTATAGGAAATAAAGCCTTGCATACCTGCTATTTTTTTGATACCATTTAATTACGGATTAAGGGTATCTCCTAGTGAGGTACACAAAGAATTATTAGCAATATTTAATTGTTAAGTAGGGAGCTATTGGCGTAGCTCCTTTTTCTTTATTCTTTATAACCTACCTGACAGCCTGAGGGTATTTAATATCTAGGGTATCAGTCCAGTCGGAGGGAACTTAATATCTCGAGTGGATAATAAGGCTATATTTTTTTATACTTTTAAATTCATTAAAGGACTTGTCTTTACTCCAAGCTCTACCACTTGTTTATCCTTTAATCCTTGTAAATAACGTTTAGTAATAATTACGCTATCATGCCCTAGTAATCTACTTAATGAATATATATCTAGTCCATTTCTAAGCTGTGACTGTGCAAAATAATGTCTACAAGTATGAGGACTAATTCTTATTGACTCATTAACCTTTGCCTTTTCTCCTGCTATCTTTACCACTCTCTCTATAGCCTCACCTGTTAATGGCTTATTTCTATAACTAAGAAAGTAATTATCATAATGAAGAATATTATCCCTAAGATAAGCCTCCCTAATTCTTTCATATTTAATCATTATCTTTTTCAAATACGGTGATATAGGAACAACTCTCTCTTTTCTTCCCTTTCCCATGATATAAATGACTGTCTCTCTTACGTCCATTCTTTTTATATTGCAAAGCTCAGCGTTTCTAACTCCTGTATCAAATAAAACAGCCATAATACACCTATTCCTAGCATTTATGTAGCTATCCATTTTATATACTTCTATCATTCTTTTAACTTCAAGATCAGTAAAAGTCTTAATAACTGTCTTATCCTCTTTAAGCCAAGAAACCTTTTTAGCAATATTAATACAGTATCCCTCTTTATAACAGTAATTAAAAAAGCTACGGATATTCTTTAATATTGTATTTATATAAGTTGGACTTAGGTCTCTATCTTTAAGGGAAGTTAGATACTTTTTAATATGTAAATGACTTATTTCTTCTAGCTCAACAATGCCATATTCAGCCTCACAATACTTTAAGAACCTTGCTATATTATTTCTATATCCTTTGATTGTTCTAGCTGTGTAATTACGAATAGTAATGTCATATATATATTCTCTAAGTACGTCTTTAGATAACAAAAAAACACCTCCTCAATTACGTACACGCTAGTATTAACTAACATATATCGTAATCAAGGAGGTGTGTATATACCTTAATCCTCGTGTATATATCTTCAATTTTAAATAGCTTTTTTAGCACATATATCTTAATTAAGCTGTTTTTTCAAACTTTATTAAGCTTTTATATCCATGCTAAAACTTATCAATCCATTGATATTACTGGCTTTAAACAGTCCTATTCTTCCCATCCTTCAGGGAATTCAGCATTGTGGTAAACTGCTTGAACGTCATCATCATCATCAAGTAAGTCTAACATCTTTTGCATCTTCTTAGCTGCATCTTCGTCGATTGCTGTATATGTATCTGGAACTTGCTTAACTTCAGCTTCTAAGAACTTGATTCCGTTAGCTTCTAAAGCTTCTCTTACAGCACTGAAATCTTCTGGAGCAGTTGTTACAACAAATACTTCATCTTCTGAAGCAAAGTCTTCTGCACCTGCATCAAGAGCCATCATCATCATTTCATCTTCGTCTTGATCTTCTTTTTCTATTATGATTTCACCTTTTTCTTGGAACATGAAACTTACGCAACCTGAGTTACCCATGTTTCCGCCACCTTTAGTGAAAGCATTTCTTACGTTAGCTACAGATCTATTTCTATTATCAGTAAGAGTTTCAACAATTACAGCTACTCCACTTGGGCCATAACCTTCATATACAATTGTTTCGTAGTTTACTGAATTCATATCTCCTTCAGCTTTTTTAAGCGCTCTATTAATATTGTCATTAGGCATGTTTGCTGCCTTTGCTTTTGCTATAACGTCTCTAAGTTTAGCATTATTGTCTGGGTTAGCTCCACCTTCTTTTATAGCTATAGCTAATTCTTTACCTATTCTTGTGAATATTTTACCTCTTTTAGCATCAGCTTTACCCTTTTTTGCTTGTATGTTATGCCATTTTGAGTGTCCTGACATGCTTATTCCTCCTATCCTAATTTCATCAAACTATTTAAAATTATATCACATTATAGAAGGAAATAAAAGGTGTATAGCTTAGCTACACTTCTTTTTTAAGTCTATATTTAAGAATATATATGTTATACAACCTAAAGCCATTATTAATAAGTATATAATTTCTTTGTCCCCTGTTTGTATAATGCTACTATCTCCTTTTGAATAATTAATATTATATCTATAATTTAGGCTCTTTTGATTAGTTGATATTTCTATAAGATTTTGATACTCATCATCTTCTGGAACATATATATCTACTTCTTCTTTATTAAAGTTTGCTGTTATATTAAAACTACTTTCTGACTTCTTTTGAGAAACATTTCTTAGCATAAAGCTTTCACCAATTTCATAACTATATCTTTCTTTTCCACTTTCATCATAAGCCTTTGTTCCTTCATCTGTTTTAATTACGAAATTACCTTTAGATCCTGAAGTTTTTATAAGTTCTGTTTCTAAAAATTCAGATGCTTCCTTATAATATAATTTACTTTCGTCTATTTTAAATTCTTCTTTTACATATTCTTTGTTTTCTGCTTTTCTTAGTAATTCTAGTGAATAAGGTTCATCTACTTGTGTTTTATCCCAGCCCTCTATATAATTCCATAAAGCATATTGTGTAAGAGCAAGGGCATAATCATCTGACACACCATATTTTTCTTGCATATTAGTTGCATTTTTAGGATAACCATGATCTAAAATAGCTAAAACACCTTCAGTATCGTATTTAGAACCTCCTTCAAATTTTTTATATTTAATACCTTTTGGAACTTTTTTAGTGTAGTCTGCACAGTATACTTGAGTAGTTCCATCACTTCTTTTAGCTATAATATAAGGAATATTCATCTTAGCAAAATCTTCTCTTAAGGCAATATTTCTATCAGAATCCCCTATATAATCATATTCCTCACTAAAAGCTACTATAGGAATTGTCATAATAACAAGAAAACTAACTATAATTTTCTTTAATAAACTCTTCATTTCTTAACCTCCAAGTTTAAAAGTGTTATAGTTAGTTTTACCAATGATAATATAATTATTCTTTTTTATTATACAAGACTATTAATCAATACTGTTATAAAGTCTGTCCCCTTCTTTGAAGTATATTCCTTCATTTTCTTTTCTAATTTCTGCTTTTCCATTAGTTTCTTCTATGAAGGTCTTTTCTATTACTTCTGCTGTAGTTTTCTCTGCTAGTATATGAATTTCAACCTTATCTGAGTATATACTATCTTCAATATGCCATTTATTTTGTCCGCACACATATTGAATTTTTCCTATAAGATCATAATCAATGTTAATTATTACTTCAATTCCTTCAACCTTTTCAACTATTCCTGCTGCTTTTATGGCTATGGCAGCCCCCTTTGTATAGGCCCTAGTAAGGCCCCCTGTTCCAAGAAGAATTCCTCCAAAATATCTTGTCACCACAACAGCACAGTCTTTTACTTCATTTTTTTTCATAACCTCTAATATAGGAATTCCTGCAGTTCCCTGTGGTTCTCCATCATCAGAATATCTTTGAATACCCATATTTTTACCAATTATATAGGCATAGCAGTTATGTCTTGCCTGCTTATGCATAGCCTTTATTTCATTTACAAATTCCTTTGCCTCTTCTTCAGTTTCAACTCTTTTTGCATATCCTATAAATTCAGATTTCTTTTCTTCAAAAGAATCTTCACCAAAGTTTCTCACTGTTATATATGACATGTTTTAAGTTCCTCCTTTATGATTCTAATTCCTTTTAAAATCTTTTCTTCATTAGTTTGTGAAAAACTTATTCTAAAGGTTTTATCCCCTTCATTCATCTTCTTAAAAAATAAAACTCCAGGTGTTATATATACGCCCCTTTCCCTAAGCTTAAAGAAAAGTTCCTTAGAAGTTATATTAGTGTCTTCCTTTAATCTTAAATAAAAGGTTAATCCTCCTCCTGGACTTATAAAATCAACCCAGGTAGAAAGCTCTATTTCAAGTAGTCTTCTCATAAGGAAATATCTTGACCTATATTCATTATTTAAATGTTTAACATTATCCTTCCAAAGTCCCCTTGATATATATATTTCAAGAACTCTCTGCATAAGACTTGATGTAGTTATATCTGTATTCACCTTAGATGTTAGCATGCTTTCTTTAAAACTTTTTGGTGCTATCATATAACCAATTCTTATACCTGGAAGAAATATTTTAGAAAAACTCTTTACATATATAACTCTATCATGCTTATCAAGATTTTTAAAAGTTATATATTCTGTATCTTTATCATAAATAAGCTCTGATAAATAATCATCTTCTATTATGTAAAAATCGTACTTTTCTGCAAGTTCAATTATTTTCTTTTTCTTTTCTAGTGAATAGCTTATTCCTGTAGGGTTTTGAAAATAACTCATAGTATAGAAGCATCTTATTTTATTTCTCTTTAAGATTTCTTCAAACGCTTCTAAGTTAACTCCATCATCCTCCATATCTGCTTCAAAAATATTTGCTCTCCTCCATTTGAAAACAGATAAAGCTCCTCCATAGGTAGGTTTTTCAACTATAATATTATCATTTATATTTAATATTGCCTTTGATGCAATATCTATCCCCTGCTGAGCTCCTGAAACTATTAATATGTCTTCATCCTCTAAAGAATTATTCCAAAAAACATTATTTATTGTTTTTCTTAACTTTTCATATCCAAGAGAACTTTGTGATATAAGAGCTTCAGAACCATCTCTATCTAAAACTGTATTTATTATTTTCTTAAACTCATCTATAGGGAACATAAACTCTCCTACAGTTTCACCTGAAAAATCTATTATATTATCTAAATTATCTTTAGTTAAAAGTATTTTAAAGGTTTTTGAATACTCTTTTCTAAATAAAGAGGTATTTTCTTTTCTCTTTGCATAAGTTCCACTGCCTATTTTCTGAAAAGCAAAGCCTTCTTGGTCTAATTTCTTATAGGCATTAATTACTGTTATTTTATTTACACCTAAATACTCTGTATACTCCCTTATGGTAGGAAGTTTTTCTCCGTCTTCTATCTTTTTTGATTCAATTAATTTTTTTAAGTGCCATGCTATTTGAATATACTTAGGTATATCTTGCTTAAAATCCACTTTAAAATACTCTTTCATAATAAAAAGCCCCCTATTTTATTTTCTTACTTTAGCTGCATAAACATTTTCATCTATGATTTTTACCCCATTAAAATCCTTATAAATTCGTTTATGTTTAACTATAATCTCTCTTTTGGCTAATTCCTTTAATATATTTTCAATTTTTATGTTAAATCCATCAAAGGCCTCACTACTTTTAATCTCATAAGAGCTTACAAACGTATTCTTCTCTTCGAGAAACTTTAAAAGTGAATTTGATGCTGTCATAATATTTGCATCAATAAAATCAGTAATATAATCTATTGCCTTTTCCATAGTTTTTTTACTTACTTCTGAATTAAATAAGTCTTCTATTATTTTCTTAAAATTACTATTTAAATTCACTGCCATAGTAAGGGAATCCTTTGTCACAGTATAACCACTAAGATTTAACATAAGCTTTGCATAATTATCAAGCACCCTTATTAATACCTCATAAGCAGTAACTTTTCCACTATTCTCTATGTACTTTCTGCATACCCCAAGATCCTTTAGTAGAACACCTAGATATACAAGATTCCACTTTTCCTCTTCTGTATTTCTTAAAGAATATCTTGACTTATTATAAATATTAGAAATCTCGTCATCTTTTGAATATACAAGCTTTGAAGATGTAAGAAGGTTTCTTACAAAACCTCTGTCTTTTTCTTTTCTATATAATTTAAGAAAAGCTTCTTTATTTAGTAGCTTAGTATGCACAGGGACTCCATTACTTTCTGAATAAATATCTCTTACACGGCTATACTCAGCATCATCATAGATAACAAACAAATCTATATCAGACTCTTCCCACACATCGTCTGAAACAATGCTTCCAAAAGTAAAAATTGCCAATACATTCTTATTCTTCTTTAGTGCCATAACTATAGATTGAAACGCATTTTGAAGCTCAATCACTTTTTTTATCATGTTGATTCTCCTCTTAATTAATGTATTATGTATAATTATAGCACATAACCTTAATATGACATATAGCCGATAAATACCAAAAACCTAGCAACTAAAATAAGCCAAGGCACATTTTTGCCTCAGCTTACCTTCTATATTCTTAAAATCATAGAACTTTAGTTGAATATTCCTTGCTCTTATTAAAAGTTTCTTCATCAACTTCTACAACCATGAAAGTTCCATTATCTCTATACTCTTCTTCAAATATTCTTCCATTTCTATGTAAGAATGAAACTACATCACCTTTATCATAAGGTATTAAATATTCGCTTTTTATTAAAGTATATGGAAGCTTTTCTTCTATAAGAAGTAATAAATTATCAAGGTTAGTTCCTTCCTTTGCAGAAACTTCTATTATGTCATCATAGCTTACTGCTTCTCTTATATTAGCTAAGTTTTCTTCTGATGCCATATCAATCTTATTTAAAACTAAGATAGTTTCCTTATCTCTAGCTCCTAGTTCTGCTAAAACTTCTTCAACAGCTCTTATTTGTTCTATAGCATCTTCAGAAGAAGCATCGACAACATGGCATAAAAGATCTGAGAAAATTACCTCTTCTAATGTTGACTTAAAGGCTTCAACTAAATCATGAGGCAGTTTTCTAACAAATCCAACTGTATCTGTTAAAGTTATTAATCCTTTATTTTGAAGGGTTACTGCTCTTGTTGTTGTATCAAGAGTTGCAAAAAGCATATTTGCTTCAAATACATTCTCTTTTCCTTCCATTACAGCCGCACTTTTGCATAGTGCATTTCTTAATGTAGATTTTCCTGCATTAGTATAACCAACTAATGATACCTTTGGAATGCTTTCCTTGCTTCTCTTTTCTCTTTGAACTTCTCTTACCTTCTTAATTTTCTTAAGTTCATTATTTAAGTCGTAGATAGTTTCGTTTATGTGTCTTCTATCAGTTTCAAGTTTCTTTTCTCCAGGTCCTCTTGTACCAATACCACCACCTGTTCTAGATAGTACTGTACCAAGTCCCATAAGTCTACTCTTTCTGTATTTTAACTGAGCAAGCTCTACTTGAATTTTAGCTTCCTTACTCTTAGCTCTTCTTGCAAAGATTTCAAGAATTAATGTAGTTCTATCTATAACCTTTGCTCCTAAAGCATTTTCTAAGTTTCTTACCTGTGAACCTGAAAGTTCATCATCAAAAATAATAACATTTGCTCTTTCTGTTTGTCTTAAAGATGCAATTTCTAAAACCTTTCCTCTTCCTATATAGAATGCAGGATCTATTTTGCTTCTACTTTGGAATACTTTATCTAGAACAGGAATATCACAAGCATCTGCAAGTTCTGCAAGTTCATCTAAACTTTCCTTAGTATCAGAACCAACTAAAATTGCTTTTTCACTTTCATCTTCTATAACATTACTATCTCTTAAAAGACTTTCTACATATCTTGCCTTATCTAAAATATTAATTTTGAAAAGTTCTTCTTTAGATAAATTCTTTTTTTCTTCACAGATTAATGTATCATTATAAATATTTAAAGTACCAATAGAAAAATCTATTATTCTTCCTTCATGAATTCCTATAGCTACAATTGCATCAAGTTTTAATTTTAAAAGTGCTGACATATCTAAAGCTGAAAGGTTACATAATCCATTTGGATGTGTATGTATAACCTTAACTCCTGAAAGTCTTCCTTCCTTTATATCTAATAATGGAAGTTCTACTGAAGTTGAATCTCCTATAGCAACGCTTTGAACTTTACCTTTTCTATCTATAGCAACACTTACTTCTCTTTCTAGCACAGTAGAGACTCTTACCATTCTGCCTATTATTTCTTCACTTACTACTTCATATTTTAAACATTTTATCTTATAAATTTCTTCTAATTCATTAAGATAAGTGTTTTTTACTCCATCAATATTTCCATTTATCATATATTTATCACCTCAGTTTCTGTTAAACTTAGCTTTATAACTTTCATTTAATTTTATACTATCTATTTTTCATTGTAAACATTCCCTTCCTTAATGTATCAAAAATAAGTTGCAATAAGTAATAATAAACGGTAATATGGTACTTAAAGAAATGATTTAACATTAAAATTTTTACCTATTTGAAACGGAGGACAACAATGGAAAATAAAAAACGTAATATTCTTTTATCAAAAGAAACTATAGATGAAAGAATCGTAGAATTAGGGGCTGAAATAACTAAAGATTACGAAGGGAAAAAACTTTATGTACTTTCTTTATTAAGAGGAAGCTTCATGTTCACTACAGACCTTGTTAGAGCACTTGATACAAAGGTTAAAATAGGCTTTATGACAACTTCAAGCTATGGAAATAGTGAAACAAGCTCTGGAGAAGTTAAAATAGTTAGCGATATTCCTGATAACATAGAAGGATTTGATGTACTAATAGTTGATGATATTGTTGATACAGGATATACAATGGAATTTATAATAAACCATGTTAAAAAATTAGGAGCTGCTTCTGTAAAGAGCTGTGTTCTTTTAGATAAACCATCAAGAAGAAAAGCTAACATTACTCCAGATTACAGATGCTTCGAAATCGATGATATTTTTGTTGTAGGATATGGATTAGACTATCAAAACTACTATAGAAATGTACCTTACGTATTTAACTGGGAAGAAAATTAGATAAATTAAAGGTCCTAACTTATTTTAAGTTAGGGCTTCTTTTTATGTGAAAAATCTGCCACAATATTTTTTATGTGGCAGTTTCTTTTTTCTTTTATGAAAAACCTACTCTTTGCCTTTACTTATACCACTAAAATCAATAGCTGTATCTGGAATTTTACCAACTATAATAGTTTCAGATACTGGAATTTCACACATAACTTCTACATCTTTACTATGTAAAGGTACTACAATTTTAACTTCAGCTTTAACATTTAAATATATCTTATGTCTTGTTTGATTAATTCCTGCACTTTCAAATTTTGAATCATAATCTATTTTTATGTTTCCTATAGGTTTAATTTTCACATTAATATAAGGTCCCACATTATAAAATATACTTCTATCAGTTATCCAGGACATAGGTACATCTACTCCTACCTCACCCATTTTTTGAAGTTCTTCATTACATTTTAGTGCAATTTTTGAAGAAAGCTTATTAAGCTTAACTGTATCAGCTCTTATTAAATTTATATTTCCTTCTGAATCCTTATCTATCTTAACAATCTCATCATACTTAAATTCATCATTAAATATATCCATACTAACCTTACTTATTGTATCTACTGCCCTTGCATTTATCATTGATTCTGATTTTTGAAGAACATATGGAAACACTTTTTTATCAAACAGATATAAAATTAAATTTGCAATCACCAAAATTAGTAAAATAAATATAAAAGCAGGTTTTATACGTTTCTTTTTAGGATTTACATAGTATTTCATCCTACACCTTTATTGAGTTATTGATTTAATCATATTATAATTATGCTATATTATAAATTATTATAATTAAAAAAATAGAATCAGGAGGAACAAATGGCTATAGATAAAAATGTTAATAACAGAAATAGCGTAAGAAAATCACAAGCCAGAAAATCTACCCCCAATACCCATAATAAAAATAATACAGGACGTAAAAGAAATACTAGTAAAAAGAAGAAAAAGAAATTAGGCTTTTTTACTATTTTAAAAAGACTTTTTTTAACTTTATTCTTTATAGGCCTAACTCTTGGGGTAGTTGGCTGTGGGTATGTTTTTGCAGTTATTAAAAGTGCTCCGCCATTAGATCTGCAGGCAGTTTTAAATTTAAGCCAGCCAACTTCTATGTATGATAAAGACGGAGTTTTCATGGATACCTTACATTCTGAAATAGATAGAACTGTTGTAAGTTATGATACTATTCCTCAATATTTAAAGGATGGATTTGTTTCCATTGAAGATCAAAGATTTGAGAAGCATAAAGGTGTAGATCCAATAAGAATAGGTGGTTCACTTGTAACCGATGTTAAGAAAATATTTCGTGGTCAAACAGGTTTTCATGGTGGTTCAACTATTACTCAACAGCTATTAAAGAATACCGTTTTATCTGATGAAACTTCGGCTGTCCAAAGAAAAATAAAAGAAATATGGTATGCCCTAAGACTTGAAAAACAACTATCAAAAGATGAAATTTTAAATCAATATTTAAATACAATACCACTTGGTGGTACTGCATATGGTGTTGAAGCAGCATCAAACCTTTATTTTGGTAAGTCAGTAAGTGAACTTAATCTTATTCAATGTGCTTACATAAGCGGTATAGCTCAAGCTCCTACTTACTACAGTGCATATAATCAAAATAATCAAAAAGATCCAACACCATATATAGTTAGAACAAAAAGCGTTCTTAAAAAAATGTTAGAACTTAATAAGATTACTGAAGCTCAATATAATGAGGCAATTTCTGATATTGATTCTGGAAAACTTCAGTTTACTTCTACTAAAAAAAGTTACACATTAGAATATGAATGGTACATTAATCCTACAGTAACGCAAGTTAAGGAAGACTTAAAGAAAAAGTACAAATATACTGATGAAGAAGTTTCTAAACTTCTTGCAAATGGAGGATTAAAAATAACAACAAACATGAACAGAGCACTTCAAGATTATACTCAAAATCTTCTTGATAATTACAGTGCTAGTAACGTTGGAAAGCAAGAGACTTATTATGCTAATACTAAGACTCCAGAATTCCAAGCTTCAGCTACAATAGTAGATTATAAAACAGGAAAAGTTTTAGCTATGGTAGGAGGAAGAGGTCAGCATGGAGCTAATTCTATGAACAGAGCCTACTCTACTTTAAAGCCTATTGGTTCTACAACTAAACCTCTTACTGTTTATGGCCCAGCTATTAATGAACATGTATTAACAGCTGCTTCTACCATTGATGATTCACCAATTGACTTAAATACTGAAAAATCTATGAATGGTGGTAGAGCATGGAATCTTCAAAATGATGATCATACTTTTGCAGGTAATGTTACTTTAAGATATGGTTTAAGAGATTCTAAAAATGTTGTAGCAGTAAAAGCTTTGCATACATTAGGAGTAAAAACGGCTTTATCTTATGGAGAAAAATTTGGTCTAAAATATAATGATTCAACTAAGAGTTCTTATGCTACTTTAGGGCTTGGACAATTTAGTGGTGATGGTGATGGTGGTAATACATTTATTACTTCTTCTGCCTTTGGAGTTTTTGGTAATGGTGGTACTTACACTACTCCTAAGCTTTATTCAAAAGTTACTGATGCTTCTGGAAATTTACTTTTAAATTCCGAAGACAATCCTGAAACTAAGCAGATTTTTTCATCACAAACGGCATGGATAATGTATGATTTATTAAAGGGTTCACGTTCAAAAACAGGGCCATCTGCTCAATGGGGTTCAATGCCTACAGCAGGTAAGACTGGTACAACAAGTAACAACACTGACTTTTGGTTTACAGGACTAACTCCTTACCTTTCAGGTTCAGTATGGCTTGGATATGATACTCCTACTCCAATGCCTTATGGAAGCTCTAATCAAGCAGCAGCTTTATGGGGTAAAATAATGGCAAAAGCTCATGAAGGTATGGAAAACACTGAAATTGAAATGCCAAGTGGAATTAGTACTGCTACTATATGCATGGATTCAGGAAAACTTGCATCTGATCTTTGCTATAGTGATTCTAGAGATAGAGTTTATGATGAATACTTTATTGATGGAACAGAACCTACATCTTATTGTGATGCCCATGTTTTATTAAAAGTAAACTCAGCAAATAATAAAATTGCTGGAGCTTATACACCAGGTTTCTTAATAAGACACGAAGTATATGTAAAAAAATCTAATCCAAACCCTGTAACGCAAGATTATCCTTATCTTGTTCCAAACTTACAGGAAGACGATTATTCTGAAAATGCAGCTAATAATGATATAGAAGATGCTGAAAAAGAAGCAGAGGAAAATCTTAATAATAATGATGATGATAACATTAATAATATAGATAACCTTGAGAATAACGAAAATAATAATCAAGGTAATTCTTCTACTAATCAAAACACTAATACTAATAATAATAATAACACTAATACTAATCAGAATAATAACAATAACAGTCGTAATGTGGTAGATACTAACAATCTTCCGGCAAATAGTACAGATACGAAAAAGATAAAAAGATAATTAAAAGAGTAATGGCTTACATGGTCATTACTCTTTTTTACCCAAAAATGATGGATACTCACCCCATTCTTTCATGTTAATCGAACGAACTATCTTTTAACCCCTGATTATACAAGGAATATGAATAATCTATTCTTTTTTCTTGCATTTTTTTGTTTTTCAAGATAAAATGTTATTAAATTATTTTAAAGAATTATCGGAAATGGGGAAAATTTAATGGATATGATTAATAATATAATCAATAGTATAAATACATTTTTATGGTCCTATATATTAATATTTTTACTTATTGCCTTAGGATTATATTTCACTTTTAAAACAAAATTTGTTCAATTTAGATATTTTAAAGAGATGTTTATACTTCTAGGTGAAGGAACATCAAAAGATGATAAAAATTCAGTTTCATCTTTCCAAGCATTTTGTATGAGTACTGCTTCTAGAGTTGGAACTGGAAACCTAGCTGGTATAGCAATTTCTATTTCTATAGGTGGTGCTGGTTCAATTTTCTGGATGTGGCTTATTGCTATTATAGGCGCTGCTTCAAGTTTTATTGAATCAACTCTTGCACAAATATATAAAGAAAAAGAACCATCCGGTGCCTTTAGAGGTGGACCTGCTTATTACATGGAAAAGGCCTTAAAGAAAAGATGGCTTGGGATAATTTTCTCAATTTTAATTACAATAACTTTTGGTTTAATTTATAACTCAGTTCAATCTAACACAATAGCTTCAGCTATGAATCAAGCCTTTGGAACTAACAAGATATTAATAGCTGTTATTTTAACAGTATTTACTGCACTAATCATTTTTGGTGGTGTTCAAAGAATTGCTAAGTTCACTGAAATTATTGTACCTATAATGGCTGGTTCATATATTCTTATTGCATTATTCATAATGGTAACAAACTTAGATAGAATTCCTTCTATGTTTGCTTTAATAATGGAAAATGCTTTTGGTTTTAAAGAAGTTGTTGGTGGTGGTCTTGGTGCTGCTATGATGCAAGGTATTAAGAGAGGATTATTCTCTAATGAAGCTGGAGAAGGTAGTGCTCCTAATGCTGCTGCTACTGCTACTGTATCTCACCCAGTTAAGCAAGGTCTTATCCAAGCTCTTGGTGTATTTACAGATACACTTCTTATCTGTAGTTGTACAGCCTTTATAATCTTACTTTCAGACGTTGATTATGTAGCTAGTGGTGCAAGTGGTATAGAGCTTACTCAACAAGCTTTAAGTTCTCATGTAGGTTCATGGGGTACATATTTTATAGCTATAGCTGTATTATTATTTGCCTTCAGCTCAATTGTAGGAAACTACTATTATGGTGAGTCAAATATAGAATTTATAACTGATAAGAAAATATACTTACAACTTTACAGAGTATTTGTTATTGCTATGGTATTCTTCGGATGTATATCAAGCATGGACATTGTATGGAATCTTGCAGACGTATTTATGGGCTTAATGGCTTTACTAAACCTAGGTGCTATTACATTCCTTGCGAAATATGCAGTTAAATCATTAGAAGACTATACAACTCAAAAGAAAGCTGGTATAAAAAGTCCTGTATTTAAAGCATCTTCTATACCTGAATTAGAAAATGTTACTGAATGGGACTAAATAGTTAGAAATTTAAAAATTAAAATTAAGGTATAAAAAATGAGGATTCAATTGAATCCTCATTTTTTTATACATTATTCTTTTCAGTATTAACTATTTCACCAGTATCAGTTGAAACAAAATATTTCATTCTAATTTCTTTACTGCTGCTATCTAACCCTTTTACTGAAACCATATAGCATAGTTCTAAGTCTGTTTGATCTTTATTTTCATAAAAATATTTTTGAGTTCTATCATCAAAATTAATGAATGTATTTAGTTTTGAAAATGAATCTTTTACTATTTGTTCTGCTTGTACTGGAGTAATATTGATAGTAGCATCTGTTGGTTCTACATCTTTAGTAGAATTAGAAAAACCATCTACCTTTCCTGTCTCTTTATTAATCTTCATGGAAATAATATAGTTGTACAGAGGAATATCATCTTTGCATTTATAGAAGACAAAAGTATAATAAGGAACTTTTTGAGAGTCCTCTTCCTTTACAGTTTCTTTATACTGACATTCTCCTGTATATAACCCCTTCATATACTCTTCAGCCAAGCCTTTAGCCTCATCTTCTGTAATAATAGTAGTGTCATCCTTTATTGCACTATTTTTATTAGTAAAGCCTATAACATTATAATTAGCATCCATATCTATTGCATAATTATCAACAGTAACGCTATAATACTTCTCTGCCTTAGATGGATCACTCTTTTCTGATGATTTACTCTTTTTCATATTTACATTATCATCTATAAGTCCTGCATCTATAAGTTTGCTTATATAAGCTTTAGCTGTTTTAATTTCTTGACTTCCAGAACCTATGTATTTATAAACACATAAGCCTGTTATTACAATTAGTAATGCAATAATACCCAAAGCTATTTTCTTATTTCTGCTTAAATTCATTTTAATTCCTCCAAAATAGAGTTATTTATTCTCCATATTCTTTTATACCCAGTCTTCTTTTTAATTTATCAGACAAATTAAGTCCAGCTACTTTTTGAACAAGAGATATTATCATTTCAAAATTTCCAATTTCATTTGAACTTAAAAGAATCTTCCCATCATCACAAAAATTGCTATCTATTATTTTATCACTATTAATATATCTATCTATATCATTGCAAAATCTAGGAACAATTATTCCATCTAATGCTTTACATCCTATAAGTACTTTTATAGCATCCTCCATAGCACAGATATATTCACATTTAGTTAAATTCTTTAATACAAACTTAACTAAATCACTGTCATCTCTAAGATTATCTAAGATATTTCCACCTGGAAGTATTATTATGTCTGGTTCAAATTCATCTGGATTTATAGAATCAATATTTAAAATTAAACCATTGTTTAAAACTACTTTATCATTAAAAGCAACTGGTGAAAGCTTAAATATTTCTTCTTTATGTAATATATTAACTAGATTTAATGTATCATGTGCACATGCATAATCATTCATATTCATGCCATCATAAGTTAATATGCCCACTTTCATAGAAGACTTTCTCTTGTGGTTTAAAAATTCTTCTTTTGCAACTCTCATCTTGGTACCATCTCTATATTGACCAATTTCTACAAAACCAAGTCTTTTAGCTACCCTTACGCCTTCTTCTGTAGGAATGCTATCTATTATCATCTCCCCTCCAAATTCTAGGAAGAAATATTCAAATAAAAGTTTTAATGCTTCCTCTCCATATCCTCTTCTTCTATATCTATAATCAATCTTTATATTAAATCTTGCTATTTTAGTAATATAATCAAATCCGTGAAAACTAACCTCTCCTATTGGCTCATCATCTATAGTATATACTAAACAGTAAAAATTCTTACCATCTGTAGGATATACCATTTTCTTGTAGAACATTTCCCATCTATTCTCTGGAAAATTAAAGGCTCCTCCTATATCTTCCATGGTCTTTTCATCTGACCAAAGCTTAGACACAAAAAATAAATCTTTAAATTCTGGCTGCTTTATATATATGTTCTTTCCATTTCTCCTGTAACTACCACTTACTTTTGTCATATTTACCACCTATTTTTCTATATATGTCTTCATAATAAATATCTCATATTTAGCGTATATTATCAATAGTTTAGGAAATAATTGAGTAATATATGGATTTTTAATATTGAATATATGAGTAAAATTGATTTTTTTACTAATTAATAAATATTCTTAGTATTAGTAAACTTTTTTTATAAACCTGCTAAACATTTCTCTTTTAAGTACCTTTTCAACAACTGATTTTAAGATTATTCCATACAATTTAAAAATTTCGATCTATATTCAAAAAAAATGTTGATTTAATAAAAAAAACTTTATATAATATGTTTTGTTGTTTAGTAATTTTAAACACATAGTTTAGTATATATAGATTGAAGGTGATTTCATGCAAATAGGCGAAAAAATAAGAAGGCTACGCATAGAAAAGCAACTTACACAAGAAGAATTAGCCAATAGATGCGAACTTTCAAAAGGTTTTATATCTCAAGTTGAAAATGACTTAACCTCTCCTTCCATTGCAACTCTAATGGACATACTAGATATATTAGGTACTAACCCTACTGAATTTTTTAGTGAAAAGGATCAAGAAAAGGTTACATTTAAAACTGACGATATGTTTGAAAAGTATGATAACGAACTAAAGTATAAGCTCATGTGGCTTGTGCCCAATGCTCAAAAAAATGAGATGGAACCTATAATGCTTATTTTAGAACCTGAAGGAAGATATGTGAATGAAGAGCCTCATGAAGGTGAAGAATTTGGATATGTTCTTTCAGGTACTATTAACTTACATATAGGCAGTAAAAAATATAAGGTTAAAAAAGGTGAAAGTTTTTACTTTAAACCTAGAGAGAACCACTATATTTCAAATGCGGGAAAAACATTAGCCAAAATAATTTGGATAAGTACTCCCCCATCATTTTAATTTAGAAAGAGGTCTTTATGATGGATAATAATATTATTGAATTAAAAAGTATTAATAAGAAATACGGTAGCAATACTGTCTTGGATAATTTAGCCTTAAATATTAAAAGCAATGAATTTTTAACTTTACTTGGTCCTTCTGGATGTGGTAAAACTACAACTTTAAGAATTATTGCTGGATTCGAAAATGCTGATTCTGGGGAAGTTCTTTTTAATGGAAAAGATATGTCGAATATTCCCCCAAACAAAAGACAAGTTAATACTGTCTTTCAAAAATATGCATTATTCCCTCATATGAATGTATATGAAAATATTGCTTTTGGATTAAAACTAAAAAAACTTCCAAAAGAAGAAATTGATAAAAAAGTTAAGGAAATGCTTAAAATGGTTTCTTTATCAGGCTTTGAAAAAAGAAAAGTAGATTCCCTATCTGGTGGTCAGCAACAAAGAATTGCAATTGCTAGAGCATTAGTTAATGAACCAAAAGTTCTACTTCTTGACGAACCTTTAGGTGCTCTTGATTTAAAGCTTAGAAAAGAAATGCAATTAGAACTTAAAAATATTCAACAAAAACTAGGTATTACATTTATATTTGTAACACATGACCAAGAAGAAGCTTTAACAATGTCAGATACTATAGTTGTTATGAATAATGGTGTAATTCAACAAAAAGGTTCACCTGAAGATATATATAATGAACCTGCTAATGCTTTTGTTGCAGACTTTATAGGTGAAAGTAATATTCTTTCAGGAGTTATGCTTGAAGACTTTAAAGTTAACTTCCGTGGCCACAACTTTGAATGTGTAGATAAAGGTTTTGAAAAGAATGAACCTATCGATGTTGTAATAAGACCAGAAGATATTCAAATTTCTGCAAATACAGATAGGGTTCTTCAAGGAACAGTTAAATCTGTAATTTTTAGAGGAGTTCATTACGAAATGATAGTTGAAGAAAATGGTTATGAATGGATAGTACATAACACAAAATTCTTTGCTGAAGGAAGCAAAGTAAGCCTTGACTTTACTCCTGAAGATATTCATATTATGAAAAAGGTGAGCGAAAATGAATAAGAAAAGATCTATTACAAGCTATCCATATATACTTTGGAGCGGACTTTTTATAGTTATTCCTCTATTAATTGTTTTGTTTTTTAGTTTTACTGAAATAGATAATAACAGCTATGTATTTTCTTTAAATAACTACACAAGATTATTTAGAAGCCAATATGTTAAGATATTTTATCGTTCAATAAAACTTGCATTAATATCTACTGTAGGCTGTCTTATTTTGGGATACCCTATTGCTTATATAATTTCTAAAATGAAGGAAAGCAGACGTAATCTTTTAATTATGTTATTTATTCTTCCAATGTGGATGAACTTTCTTCTTAGAACTTATGCATGGATGCCTATACTAGGTAAGACTGGTATTGTAAATAACCTTTTAAGTCATTTTGGAATTGGTCCAATAGGTTTTTTATATAATGATGGTGCTGTATTATTAGGTATGATTTATAACTTCCTTCCTTTTATGGTGCTTCCAATATACACTGTATTAAACAAAATGGATGAAAGTTATATTCAAGCAGCAGAAGACCTTGGTGCAGATACAGTTTATATATTTAGAAAAATAATATTTCCTTTAAGCCTTCCAGGTGTAATGTCAGGAATTACAATGGTATTTATGCCTGCAGTTTCAACTTTCGTTATATCTAGTCTTCTTGGAGGCGGACAATACATGCTTTTAGGAAACTTAATTGAACAAGAATTCACAACTATGGGTAATAGAAACTTAGGTTCAGCAATTGCCGTAGTAATGATGATAGTAATTTTAATTTCAATGTCTATTATGAATAGATTTAGTGATAGTAATGATGAAGGGAGTGAAGGATTATGGTAAAAAAGAATAATAAGTTCTTTCAAAAATTGTATCTTGTTTTGATTTTTATATTCCTTTATGCTCCTATAGTTACTCTTATGGTTTTTTCATTTAATAAATCAAAGAGTATGGCAAACTGGTCCGGCTTCACTCTAAGCTGGTATAAGCAGTTATTTGAAAATGAAAATTTAATGAATGCTCTATACTATACAATTTTAGTGGCAGTAGTTTCTTCAGTTGTATCAACTATTATTGGTACTATATCTGCTATAGGAATTAATAATATGAGAAATGGACTTGGCAAAAAGATACTATTAAATGTTAATCATTTGCCTGTATTAAATCCTGATATAGTAACAGGTATTGCATTAATATCCCTATTTATATTTTTAAAGCTTGACTTTGGTCTTACAACAATGCTTTTAGCACATATTACTTTTTGTATTCCTTATGTAATACTTTCAGTACTACCTAAACTTAAGCAGCTTCCTGCAAATATTGAAGAAGCAGCTCTAGATTTAGGTGCAACACCAATGTATGCTATGAGAAAAGTTATTATTCCACAAATCAAGCCAGGTATTGTTGCAGGATCTTTAATGGCATTTACTATGTCTATAGATGATTTTGTTATATCCTTCTTTACAACAGGTAACGGAGTAACAAATCTTTCAATAGAAATATACTCAATGGCAAGACGTGGAATAAAGCCTGAGATTAACGCTTTATCTACTATAATATTTATCGTTGTTTTAGCTTTACTACTAATTATTAATAAAAAACAATCTCTAGGTGGTGACAGCATTGAAGAAAATTAAAAAATTAATTGCATTAAGTTCTGTATTTTTGCTAACAGCAAGTTTTTTCACAGGATGTTCAGATTCAAAATCCTCTTCAGACAAAGTAATCAATGTATTTAACTGTGCTGATTATATAGATGAAGACCTAATAACTAAATTTGAAGAAGAAACAGGTTATACTGTAAACTACTCTACTTACGATACAAATGAAAATATGTATTCAAAGCTTACTTCTGGAAGTACTTCTTATGACCTTGTTTTTCTTTCAGACTATATGGTTGAAAAACTTATATCTGAAAACTTAGTTGAAGAAATAAATTATGATAATGTTCCAAATTTCAAATATGTAGGTGATGATTTTAAAAATCTTTCTTATGATCCTAACAATAAATATTCTGTACCTTACATGTGGGGAACTATTGGTATAATTTATAATCCTGACTTTACTAAAAAAGAGCTAAATTCATGGAATGATTTATGGGATGACGCTTACAAAGGTGAAGTTGTACTGTTTAACTCTGTACGTGATACTATGGGAATTGCCTTAAAAAGACTTGGGTATTCTATGAATTCATCAGATCCTAATGAGCTTGCTGAGGCTACTGATTCTCTTATTGAATTAAAAGAAAAAGGTATTACTAAGGCTTGGGTTGTTGATGAAGTTAAAGATATGATGATAAGCGGTGAAGCTTCAATTGCAACTGTTTGGTCAGGTGATGCTAATTACATATTAGATGAAAACCCTGATTTAGTTTATGTGGTACCTGATGAAGGTTCTAACAAGTGGTTTGACTCAATGTGCATTCCTACAACTGCACAAAATAAAGAAGGTGCTGAAGCCTTCATAAACTTCTTATGTGAGCCTGAAAATGCTCTAAAGAATGTTGAGTATATTGGTTACTATACACCTATTACAGAGGCGTATAATGAGCTTGATGATGAAATAAAAGAAAGATATCCATCTCCAGAAGTTCTTGCTAAGTGTGAAGTCTTTAGAAACTTAAGTAAAAAGACACTTGAACTTTATAATGATGAGTGGATTAGAATAGGAAGTTATTAATAAAAAATTGTGCTATACTTTAATTATCTTAAAGGTAAACTAAGGAGGTAAAGTATGGCACGATTTTTTTTCATATTTTCAGGCAGAGTTCAAGGTGTAGGTTTTAGATACTTTGCTCAAATGAATGCATCAAAGTTCAATATTACAGGTTATGTAAAAAATGTTTCTAATGGAGACGTTGAATTAGAGGCTCAAGGCTCTGAAGAGGATATTGACAATCTGATTTCAGTTTTAATGAAGGGTAATGGATTTAGTAGAATTGATGATTATTCAGTAAAAAAAATAGACTTAGTTCCTGATGAAAAAAAGTTTAAAGTTACTTATTAGATTTAGAGTCACCTAAAAATTTTATACTTTCTCTTAAGAACTTAAAAAGGACACATAAGCTTATGCGTCCTTTAATTATTTATAGATAAGTTTTATGCTTCTCTTTCCTGAAGAGCTTCTAATTCTCCAAAATAGCTTTCTGTTTCTTCTACAACAACATTTCTAAGTCCAATAAGACCAACAAGGTTAGGAAGAGCCATAAGTCCATTTACTATATCTGCAATAATAAATACTAAATCAAGTGATAAAAATGGTCCAATAGCTACTAATGCAATAAATATTATTCTATATGGCATAATAGCTTTTACTCCACCTAAGTATTCAATACATTTTTCTCCATAATAATTCCATCCAAGAATTGTTGTAAAAGCAAAGAATATAAGACCTATATTTATGATATACTTTCCTACCACTTCAATTGGAAGTCCAGCTTCAAAAGCTGCTGTTGTAAGAGCTGCTCCTTCCATTCCAGTATTTATTGAACCAGTTAATACAATTGCAATACCTGTCATTGTACAAATTAATATTGTATCAAAGAATGTTCCAGTCATTGATATAAGTCCTTGTTTAGCTGGACTACTTGTTTTTGCTGCAGCAGCTGCAATAGGTGCACTTCCAAGACCTGCTTCATTTGAAAATACTCCTCTTCCAACACCCTTTTGAATTGCCATTTGAATTGTTATTCCTAAAGCTCCACCAAAGGCTGCTGATGGATTAAATGCACTTCTTATAATTAACGCTACAGCTCCCGGAACTGCTTTTATATTAAATAATATAAGTACTACAGCTGCTAATATATAAGCTCCAGCCATAAATGGAACTATGGTTTCTGCAACTTTAGAAATTCTTTTAATACCACCTAATGTAACTAAAGATACAAGTAATGTTATCACTACTGCTGTAACAGAAAGAGGTATGTTAAAAGAAATCTTTGCTGCATCTGCAATTGATTTAACTTGACTAAAAGTTCCTATTCCTAAAAATGCAACTCCAACTCCTAAAAATGCAAATATCTTTGCAAGCCATTTAAACCCAAGTCCCTTTTCTATGTAGTACATGGGACCACCTGCAAACTGTCCATTTTCATCTACTTCTCTATACTTTACTGCCAAAAGACATTCTGCATACTTAGTAGCCATACCAAAAAATGCTGCTATCCACATCCATAAAAGTGCTCCTGGTCCTCCAGCTTTTACTGCTGTAGCAACACCTACTATGTTTCCTGTACCTATTGTTGCTGAAAGAGCTGTACATAATGCTGCAAAACTAGTTACGTCTCCATCTCCATCATCTACATCTTCGCTTTTTCCAAAAACATATTTTAATGCTAATGGTAATCTTGTAATTTGTAATAATTTTAATCTTATACTTAAGTACACCCCTGTACCTACTAACAATATAAGTAAGGGTGGTCCCCATATAAAATCACTAATTTTCTGTAAAACACTTTGTAAATCCATAAAAAAAATCCCCCTCAATATTTGTTATTGACTGGGAGATAAACCAAAAATAACCTTTGAATTAAATGAATAATTCAAAAATTATTATATCCCCCTGTCCTTTTACCTGAGAGTTTGAACGGCAATTTTATTAAAAAATCACTGTCTTGCTCCTTCGGTGCTTTGCTTATCAAAGTCTCTCCAGAGGTCTGTCCAACAACGGTTCATTTACCTGAAAGATTTACTTCTTCGGTGAACAATTTAATGTTTCTCTCCCATTGTCTTCAACCAGACACTATTCGATTATATCTCCTATTATATATATAAATTAGCATACTTGCAACTCATTATTTAATTGTAACCAATAACAATTAAATTATACTTAATAATTCTTAATTTCTATTATTTTTAAATATTTTAGGAAATATATCTTATTTATTATATTATTTTAAGAATAAAAGTTGACATTATAAGATATTTTTATTTACACCACTTTAAATAAAGAATAAAAGAATATCATTATAAAAAAACATATTATAACATTTATGTAAATCAATCTTATGGTAAGGAGAGAATTTTTATGATAAAAAGAAAATTACTTAAAGTAAAACCAATTATATCAGCTATATTATCAGCTGCAGCTCTTGGAACTTTAATTACTGCTTCAAGTGTTAATGCTTCTGCTGCAAATATACCAATGAAATCTTCAACTGAAATAGTTGATAATATGGGACTTGGATGGAACCTTGGAAACACTTTAGACGCTTCAGCTAGCTGGATAACAAGCGGAAACCCATTAGAATCAGAACAAGCTTGGGGAAATCCTGTGACAACTAAAGATATGATTCAAAAAGTAAAAGAAGGTGGCTTTAAGACTATTAGAATTCCTGTAACTTGGCAATATCATATTGGAGCAGCACCTGAATATAATATAGAAAATGCATGGATGGATAGAGTTCAAGAAGTAGTAGACTATGCTATAAGCAGTGGAATGTATGTTATTTTAAACACTCATCATGATAGTGACTGGATAGTTCCTTCTTATGAAAAAGAAGCTGAAGTAACTGATAAGGTTCAAAAAGTATGGGCTCAAATTGCTGATAGATTTAAAGATTATGATGATCATTTAATTTTAGAACCATTTAATGAATTAAGAGAAAAAGGTACTTCTTATGAATGGATCGGTGGAAGTGATGAAGGTCGTGATGTAGTAAATCATTATATTGATGCTGCAGTTAAAACTATTAGAGAATCAGGTGGAAACAATGATGAAAGATCTATAATGATTCAAACTTATGGTGCTTCAGGTTCAAGTAATGCAATTGACAGTTTAAAATTGCCTGATACAAAAAATATTATAGCTGAACTTCATTCATATTCACCTTATCACTTTGCAATGAACTGTTATGATGAATGGCAAGTTGATAAATGGGGAACAGAAGAAGATAAGCAAAACTTAGAAAATGAATTACAATACTACTATGATTCATTTGTAGCTAAGGGAATTCCTTTAGTTATGGGAGAAATGGGATCTACTAACAAAAACAACACTCATGATAGAGCTGCTCTTGCTAAATATTATGTAAAATATGCTAAAGAAAGACATATTGCATGTGTATGGTGGGATAATGGTGCTAATGGCGTAGGTGCTGAAAACTTTGGATTATTTGATAGAAATAATTTAAACTGGTACTTCCCAGAAGTTCATAATGCACTAGTTAATTCATATACTAACACTCAATTTAAATATTAATATTATCTATTATAAGTCCTAACTTTTTTCAAGTTAGGACTATTTTATTTTTCAAAAAACTTTGTAAAGCCTCTATTTATCAGCTTTCAAAAATAATATTTTTTTACATAATTAAGCCTTTCACAAATAAATGTTGTTATTATTTACCTGGCATAAAAATTCTAATCCTAATGCTATTGATACACAAAACTTATTCAGCTTTATCCATTTTGTCTTCACCAACATTTATATATTAAAGAATACTATCATAGCACAAATCAACTAAAAAGGATTATCGTACTACTTTTTAATACAATAATCCCTTATTTTAATTATTAATAAAGTCTATTTAATCCACTAAAAATTGCTTTGATGGAAGCTAATATAATATTACTATCTACCCCTACTCCAAAGGTAACTTCTTTATTATCATCTCTTTGAATCTGAACATATGAAGCAGCTTTTGCTTCAGAACCTTCTCCTAATGAATGTTCTGAATAATCTAAAATATGAATATTAACCATCTTTGATTCATTTATTGCCTTTCTTAATGAATCTATAGGACCATTTCCGCAGCCTTCAATAACCTTTTCTTCATCGTTATGTGTAAATTTAATAGAAACCTTTGTATCTGCCTCATCATCTTCCAAATCTTTAATTCTAAACTTAATTAACTTAAATGGTTCTTCCTTAGTTAAATATTCTTCTTCAAACTTATCCATAATAGTTTTTGGAGAAACCTCTCCTGTCTTTTCAGATATCTTTTGAATTACATCTGCAAATTCTTTATGCATTGCCTTTGGCATCTTATATCCAAAATATTTATCCATAACAAAGGCAATTCCACCTTTACCAGACTGACTATTTATTCTTACTAAAGCTTCATATTCACGTCCTAAATCTCTTGGATCTATTGGAAGATAAGGAACTTCCCAATATGAACCATGTCTTTCATTGTATTTAGTCATACCCTTGTTAATTGCATCTTGATGTGATCCTGAGAAGGCTGTGAATACTAAATCTCCAACATAAGGGTGTCTTGCATCAACAGGCATCTTACAGCATCTTTCATAAACATCTTTAATTTTTTCAACATCTTCTAAATTAAGCTCTGGGTCTACACCTTGTACAAACATGTTTAATGCAACATTTAATACATCAACATTACCAGTTCTCTCACCATTACCAAGAAGTGTTCCTTCTACTCTATCTGCACCAGCTAAAAGGGCAAGTTCTGTAGCTGCTACTCCTGTTCCTCTATCATTATGAGGGTGGACACTTACAATTACTCTTTCTCTATCTTTAAAGTTTCTACACATCCATTCAATTTGGTCTGCATAAACATTTGGAGTATCCATTTCTACAGTTGATGGAAGGTTAATAATTACTTTTTCATCCTTTGAAGCTCCCCATGTATCCATTACTGCCTCACAAACTTCTAAAGCATAATCAACTTCTGTACCTGTAAAACTTTCTGGTGAATATTCTAAAACTAAATTTCCCTTAAAGTCTTTAGCATATTCCTTTACTAATTTTGTACCTTCTACAGCTATTTTTTTAATTTCATCCTTTTCCATGTTAAATACAACATCTCTTTGAAGAATTGATGTTGAGTTGTAAATGTGAAGTACTGCATTTTTAACACCTTCTAAAGCTTCAAATGTTCTCTTTATTAAGTGTGGTCTTGCCTGAGTTAATACTTGTACTTTAACATCATCAGGAATTAAATTTTCTGTAACTAAAGTTCTTAAAAAATCAAATTCTATTTGTGATGCTGATGGAAACCCTATCTCTATTTCTTTAAAACCAAGTTCTAGTAAAAGATTAAACATTTCCTTCTTTTCTTCAACTGTCATTGGATTTACTAGTGCTTGATTACCATCTCTTAAATCTACTGAACACCATGCTGGTGCCTTTGTTATAGTATTATTTGGCCATGTTCTATCCTTTAAACTTACTGTTTGAAATCTTTTATATTTTTTATAATTTAACATTTTAAATGCCCCCTTAAGATTTTTTATAGTTACTTATGCTCTCTACTTCTTATTAATTAAATTATTAATCATAAGTTTTCTATAACCCCATAGAGCTTAACTATAAGTATTATCTTTTTATCTACTGCTGTAACCCCATTATTTCTTCACCTCACTTTATTTCCAATTTAATTTTAGTTAAAAAAAAGCGCAATAACCCCAGTCTTGGAGCAATTACGCGGTACCATCCAATTAATTTACTTAATTAAAATAACGGTTTCAAAACCGATAAAGCTTACTATTTTTTCAGCCTTATAACTCATGAGCGAGTTCAAAAGTGATTTTCCTGCAAACTTTCACCAAACGCTTTACTCTCTTTAAGGACTCTGCTTTTTACTACTCTCATTCCTTGCTTTTATCATTATTAACTTATTAGTAATAATACTATATTATTGTTTTTTTGTCAATATTATGATGCAAATCATTATTATTTTCTCATTTTTTATTGTTAATTTCTATCCTTTAGATAAATGATACATTTAAATAAAATTCCATTTAGAAAACAATTACATTTTCTTTAAACTTTTGAATGTCAAATGCTTTTTTCTTGCAATATAATTTGAAAATTGTTGTTTTATGATGTCTTTTTATTTAAAAAATGAATTTTTTAAATTACTCACTTGCATTTTTGTTTTAAATTATATATACTATACACATATTGTGACAAAAACTACACAGGGGGACATAAAATATGAAAAAGAAACTATCATTAACATCAAAAATATTATTGGGCCTTTTTCTAGGTGCAATAATGGGGCTTATCCTTCAAAATATATCTAATGAATTTATTAAGAACACTCTATTATTAGATGGAATTTTTAAAATTATTGGAGATTCCTTTCTAAATGCTATAAAAATGCTTGTAGTACCTTTAGTACTAACTTCACTTGCTTGTGGTTCATCTTCTTTAGGAGATATTAAAAAGATTGGCCGTATTGGTGGAAAAACTATTATATTTTATCTATTCACAACAGCTGCTGCTATAACCATTTCTATTTTACTTGCTTTAGTTATACGTCCAGGTAACGGACTTGATATGTCTAGCGTAGTAACTCAAGCACCTACAATTAACGAAAATAAAAGTTTTGTTGAAATTCTAATAGCTATGATTCCTACTAATCCTTTTAAAGCTATGGTTGAAGGTGATATGCTTCAAATTATAGTATTTGCTCTTTTACTTGGAACTGCCATGAGTTTAATTGGCGAAAAAGCTGAACCTTTCCAAAAATTCATGCAAAGCACTAATGATGTATGTATGAAAATTATTGATTTAATTATGGAATGTGCACCTTATGGAGTTTTCGCTCTTATTGCTTCAACTTTTGCAAAAACAGGCTTTGATGCAATGCTTCCATTACTTAAATATATGTTTACAATTCTACTAGCTCTTGCTGTTCAAGGTTCACTTGTATATAGTCTATTATTAAAATTATTTACAAGACTTAAGCTAAAACCATTTTTTAAAAGATTTACAAAAATAGCTGCTGTAACTTTCTCAACTTCATCTAGTAGCGCTTCTCTTCCAGTTACTACTGAAACAATGACTGAAGCTGGAGTAAGTAATTCTATAGGATCATTTACTTTACCTCTTGGAGCTACTATTAATATGGATGGTACAGCAATTATGCAAGGTGTTGCCTCAATATTCATTTCTCAAGTATATGGAATAGATATTGGTGTAAGTGGAATTTTAACTATTATATTCACTGCTACTTTAGCTTCTATTGGTACTGCTGGAGTTCCTGGTGTTGGTATGGTTATGCTTTCTATGGTATTACAATCAGTAGGACTTCCACTTGAGGGTATTGCACTCATATTAGGTGTAGATAGAATTCTAGATATGTGTAGAACTACAATTAATGTTATGGGGGACTGTGTTTGTACTTTAATTGTAAGTAAAAGTGAAAAAGAATTTAACGAAGAAAAATATTATACTTTTGACTAAGTTTTCTAAGTCTTTTAACCCTATATAAAAGAGGAGAGGATTCACAATCAAACTTGAATCCTCTCTTTTAGTATCTATTTATCAACTCTATTTTTTTCTTCTCCTCTATAAAAGGCTCTTATATTTTCAATTAAATCATTAAATAATCTATTTCTAGCTTCAACACTTGCCCATGCTATATGAGGTGTAAGAACTAATCTTTCCTTCTTTTCTACAACTAATAATGGATTATCTGCTTTCATAGGTTCAACCTCAAATACATCTAAAGCTGCTCCTGCTATCTTTTCTTCATCTATAGCCTTTGCTAAGTCTTTATCAACTACAATAGGTCCTCTTCCCATATTAATAAGAATAGCTGATTTTTTCATCTTACAAAGATTTTCGTAGTTAAATAACCCTTTAGTTGCTTCATTTAAAGGAGCATGAATTGAAATAACATCACAATCTTTTAAAAGAGTTTCAAGGTCTACTCTTTCATAATCAGGGTTATTATTTCTTCCTGATGTAGAATAATAAACAACTTTACATCCAAAAGCATCTGCAATTTTTGCTACTTTCTTTCCTATATTTCCAAGGCCTATAACGCCCCATGTCTTACCTTCTAAATCATTAAAAGGCATATCTAAGTTTGTAAATATATCACTCTTAGAATATTCTCCGCTCTTTACATAATTATCATAATAAGAAATCTTATTATATAAATGAAGTGCTGTTGCAAAGGTATGTTGAGCCACTGTTGGTGTTGAATATCCTGCTACATTTGTAACTGCTATATTTCTCTTTTTAGCATACTCTATGTCTATATTATTGAAACCTGTAGCTGTTTCACATATTAATTCAAGTTTTTCAGCATCTTTTAAATTATCTTCATTTAATACAACTTTATTTGTAAGAATTATTGAAGCATCTTTAATTCTTTCCTCTACATCTTCGGCTTTTGTTGTATCATAATAATCTATTTGTCCAAATTCCTCTAGTTTTTTATAATCAACATTCCCTAATGTTTTTCCGTCTAAAATAACTATTTTCTTCAAAATACCTCATCCTTTCCTGTATACTAATTTAATCATAACTCACAAGTATATTTTTGTAAATAAACCACCATAGCTTTACATAGTTTAAAAGTTATAATAATATGTTATTAGTCTATTTTGAAAGGAGTAAACTTTTATGTTTATAATTAGCTATAATGTGCCATTTGATAAGGTGGATGAATATGTTGAAAAACTTCAAATAAATGATATCTATGATGTTTTCTATGAAAGTCTTTTAAAGATTACAACAGATGAAAATGGTTATGGATACGAAGAAGTTGATACTCAAGAAGTAACTTTAAAGGTTGCTTTCCAAAGCCAAGATGAGGATCTAGAAGATTTAGAAATTTTCATGACTAGAGTAAATGAAATATTAGGGCAAAAACCTTTTGATGTTCATGAAGAAGCAGATACATATGAAGATTTCTCAATGCCAGCAATACATATTAATGATGAATGGGTTATTGCCTCTCCTACTGAAGAATTTGAAGACAAAAAGAAGATTAACTTTATATCACAAGGTGCTTTTGGAACAGGTCTTCATGAAACAACTCAAGATCTTTTAAGAGTTATTTTAGATAAAGACTTTACAGGAAAAAGAGTTTTAGATATTGGCACTGGTTCTGGTATACTATCTCTTGCAACTGCTATGAAAAATGCTAGTGAAGTTGTTGCCCTTGATATAAGAGATATTAAGGACGAAGTTGAATTTAATGCAGCTCTTAATAATTTAACTAATATAAAACCTTTAGTTGGAGATGCTCTTACAGGTGAAGTTAATATAGAAGGTAAATTTGACTGGATATACATAAACATTGGTGGTGAAGAAACTCATATGTTTATGGACTTTATTAAAGAGCATATAAAAGAAGATGGAAAGCTTTTAGTTTCTGGTATTGTTGAATGGAGCTTTGAAAAGGTTCGTGAAATGATAGAAAGCTATGGATTCAAAATGATTGAAAAACATCAAAGTGCTGAATGGGTTACAATAATTTTTGAATAAAAAACTTTTGGAGTATAAAGTTATATATTTAACTTTATACTCCTTTTTACTAATTTTCTCTTCTGTTTTTCTTCTTTTTCTTATTATTCACCTTTTTAGATTTTACTATTGCTTTTTCTCTCTTAGCTTCTCTTAAGGCTTCATTAGCTTTAGATTTTCTTTCCTCAATATTATCTGATATCTTTACCATAACTAATGAAGAAATAAACCATACAATACCAAGTGCAACAGATGACATTATTGATACTATGAAGTTGTCTAAGTCGCTTAATCCATTTGATTTATCTCTTCTCAAATAGGTAGAAACTAAACATACTAGAGCAAAACACAGACTAAATAACATAGTTTTTAATTTACTTGTACGCACCATATTTATGTATCTATCAATTATGGCTACCATTTTACCACCACCCAGAAATTTATACATATATTGTATCATTTTGTATAAAAGAAAACCACTAGGTATTACCTAGTGGTTTCCACATATACGAGATAAGCCATAAGCGGGGTCCTGTATTAAGCAATCATCTATCTAGACCTGCTGTTACCAACAGGTTCAAGCGACACACCCAGAGGCGGAGCGGGCAACCCCTTAAATGCCTCTCTATTCGGTCTTGCTCCAGATGGGGTTTACATAGCCGTGAAGTCGCCATCACGCTGGTGAGCTCTTACCTCGCCTTTCCATCCTTACCTGCAAAAGCAGGCGGTATATTTCTGTTGCACTTTCCTTCAAGTCACCTTGACTGGACGTTATCCAGCATCCTGCCCTATGGAGCCCCGACTTTCCTCTCCTAGTTCAAAGACTAGCAGCGATTGCCTGTCTCACTCGCATTTAATATATTATCACAGTAATTTAATTTTTACAATGTTTTTTTATGGTAAAAATATAAATAGAAGCGTAAGAAGTATTATTACTATAAGCCCATATAGTCCTACACCACATAAAAGCATAGTAATTAGTATTCCAAGTAAAGCTGAAAATTTAAAAGGACTAATAACAATAAATATAGGCCAGTTTAACCATCCTCTTACTCCTTTATTAAATCCCTTGCCACATCGATTCCTTATTTTATCAAGAATATTCTTGCTAATTTTTATCCCCTCTTAATTATTTTTTAGCATTTTATATATTATATATATTAATTTAATAAATATGTTATTTATTTTTTTATTTTTATATTATACTTTAATTAAATGGTATAATGCTTAAAATTTTAAAGGAGGAATTTATGAAAAAAATTTTATTATTACTAGCACTTTTTATATTCTCTGTATTTTGCTCTTGTACTCAGTATAGTGCAGATATTTCTCAAAATGTTGATTACGAAAAATTAAAAGACTTAGATATGGAAAAAGATAATATAACTATTAAGATAGATGGTAAAAATTTATCTTTAAAAACTCCTATTTACTTAGATAAAAATAGGTATTATTTATGTTTAAATGATGTAATTAAAAATCTTAATGGCACTCTTACTGCTAAAGATGATACGCTAATTTTAAAAGTTTTAGATAAAACTATTAGGATAAACATAAATAATAATTTAATAAATTCTGATAATAAAGAATTTAATTTAAAAAAATCTCTTATAAATACTGATAAATTTTATTATATATCCTTTATTGATTTATCTAACATATTAAATATTTATTCAAGATGGGATTCAGAAACCAACACTATAAGCTGCAAAGTTAATGATACTAATATGGATAATACTAAAGAATATAATCCCTCTATAAATCAAAAGGGATTCTTAAGAATTGAAGATGTAGCATTAACTACTCAAAGCTATGATAAATCTTATTTAGAAAAACTAAGAATAATGGGTTCCTTTCTTTCAAAGAGAAATGTGCCTTATCATATAGCTTGGATTCCTAGATATATTTGCCCTAATAGCGATATAGATATTGATCCTTCTATTCAAAATAATTTTAAAACTGCAGAACTTGTATATACCCTTGATTATTTAGCCTGTCATAAAGGTGTAATAGGCCTTCATGGATACACTCATCAAAGAAACAATGATGAATCTGGGGTTGGCTCTGAATTTGGCTATAGATATCCTTCTGATACTGAATTTGAGGATAGAATTAATAAAGCTCTTAAAATTTGTGAAGACTTAGATATTCCTATAGACTTTTTTGAAACACCTCACTATGAAATAACTCCTAATCAAAATATAGTTGCAGAAAAGTACTTTAAAATATTATATTATCCCTTTAAAGAAAATGGACCATCTAACATAGATTATTCAAAGCCTCAAATAAGTCCACGTAATAGTGATTGTAGATATATTTCCACCTTTTTAGATTATGTTCATGAAAATGGAGAGGATAATTTTATTAATAAGATTAAAAATGCTAATATTAATAATATGGGGAGTATGTTCTTCCATCCAAGATTAGATTTTAAACATATAAAGTTAATTGAAAATGAAGGTATTCCTGATTATAATTACGATGATAATTCAATAATAAAAAGAATTGTTAATGCCTTAGAAAATAAGGGATATGATATGTCTTCAGTAAAAGATATTTAAATAAAAGCTGTAGCTTTTTAAAATGAACAGACCCCTGTCAAGTAGACAGGCAAAATAAATAAAATTTTTGAGAAAATGCGATCTTAATTAGGGTCGCATTTTCTATTCGATTTTTCTCTTTTTTCTAATAGCATAGCCTTGTATGCTAAAATACGTTTATTTTCAGGTATAGGATATTGCGCAGGGGGTATTGAAACCATTGCAGCCTGTCTCACTTCAGTAGGAGTAAGATTATTGAAGCGTTCTTGATACCTGCTGTTATTGTAGAAAAATATGTAATCCTTTATTGCTTCACGTAATTCATCTTCACTTTTAAAATTAGTATTATAATA